>CAZSOI010000001.1:0-8526 GCA_964608115.1 uncultured Burkholderiaceae bacterium
TTGGCAACGGGCGCCTCGTCCTGGGTTGCCACCACGGCAAGTCCCGGGTTCAGGTCGCCGCCGACGTCCTCCTCGACCTCGCGCGCCAGACCGTGAATCTGGTCGCTCTTCGAATAGATGCGATCCAAGACAGCGTTTAGCCGCGATTCGGTCACGACCACCAGATCGATATCGCGTCGCAAGAGGCGCTGAATCTCGTCAAATGACTGGTAGTCGCTCGGATCAACCATGCCCAGGCGAAGCGCCGATCCCCGATCATCGATTGGCAGGGCGCGGAAGCGTCGGGCCTGTGCTTCGCCCAACGTTTTGGACACGCGCGTATCGACCATGTTGAGCGCAAGTTCGAGGTACGGTACGTTTAACTGCAGCGCCAGTGCGCGCGCGATAACTTCCTCAGTCGAGAATCCGTCCTCGATCAGAATCCTCCCGAGTCGGCGACCACTGCGCTTTTGATTGGCCAATGCGGCGGCCAGCTGTTCGCTCGTTATGACTTTCTGTGCAACCAGCATGTCGCCCAGGCGCAAGCGCTGGTGCGCGCGCGCGCTCGCAGGCGGCCCTAGCGTTGCTTTGGTGACGGCAGCCTGTTCGTTCGGATTGGTGAAATCCATGCGCTTTCCGACGGGGTCAATTGCAGCGGGCACAGACAAGATGGGTGCGCGCCGGCGCGCAGAGCACCTTGTAGCCTGATCCGTTAGCAAGGCATCATGCCGTCGCTAGTGTCTGCCCGGTGCCTCGAATTGCCTCTGTCCAGGACGGCAATCTTGCCGATTGCGCTCCAGGAGCGCTGCACGGGTCGAACGAGCCACTGCGCCAGATTGCCCGCGGCAATCATGTCGTGTTGCTCCGGTAAGAAAGAGAAAGCGCAAGGTGACGCGAGCGCAGAGCCGATCGCCTTTGTCCCGGCCAAAGGTCGGCGGCATCCGACGGGGCGGCCGTCGCCGGGTTAGTGATTTGGGCCGTTTGCAAAAAGGACTTGCCCAAGTAGCCGATGCCGCGAAGGGCAGATTAGGGGCAAGGACTCGCATGTGTTTGGCTCTTTGCCATCGCGGGCGCGAGCTAGCATCGGCTCATGGAAACGCAATCAGCAAGGCGCTCGGCAAGCGCGCGCGGCGCCAAGGCAGCTATTTCTTTTTGCTCGATCGCTAAGCGCTATCGCGGCCGGGAGGTACTGCGCCAGGTCAGCTTTGATGTTGCCCCCGGCAGCAGCACCGCGATTGCCGGGGTAAATGGTGCGGGCAAGAGCACCTTGCTGCGCTGTCTGCTCGATTTTTGCCGGCCGGACGAAGGGCAGATCCTGATCCAGGGTCAAGATCACGCCCAAATTGGTGCGCGCGCAGCGCTGGGCTGGTTGCCAGAGCGCTTTGTAGCACCTGCCCACCTGAACGCTCGGGAGACGCTGCAGTGGCTTGCGGGTCTGCGGGGCGGCGTATTGGACACATCGAGGCTCGAGGATTTCGCGGCTCGACTTGGCCTAGACGCATACGCCTTGAAAATGCGCGTGCGCGAACTCTCCAAAGGAACGTCGCAAAAGCTGGGGCTATTGTCGATCGGGCTCTCGGATTGTCCGATATGGGTCCTTGATGAGCCGATGTCGGGTCTGGATGCCCAGGCAAGGCGCAGCACCGCGCAGCTAATCGAGCAGGCTCGGCGCTCGGGCCGGACCATCTTGTTTAGCGCACATGGACTTCGCGAGTTGCCCGCGATTTGCGACCAACTGGTGGTGCTGCACGAAGGAGCAGTGCGCTTTTGTGGCGAGCCGCAGGAGTTTGGTGCTCGCTATGGGACGCAGGACCTGGAAGCGGCGCTACTTGCTTGCCTCGATGAATCAGCCGCGGCAAGGGTTGCATGCAGCCCGCCTGTCCGCATTTAGCACAAGGATGTACGAAATGAGAAAGCATGCGCAGCGCTCTTGCAGCCACAAAACACGCTCCTGGCTTGTGCTGGGAGCAAGCAGGGCATTGCGCCCGCTCATGGTCCTGACGGCACTACTTGCCGCAGCAGCGTGCACGTCGTTGTACCCGAGTGCGGTGGCCAATCGGCCGGACGGTGAGGGATACGCCGGCGTTGGTGAATTAATCGTACGAATCCGCGTCACGGAAGAGAACACCGGGGGCTGGTTCGATGCTCTGACGCCGCGTAAAGGAACGCGCGCTACCGTGGAATTGCGCTACCTTGGGATAAATTCCGCAGGCCGCGCGGTTTTTGAGCGCCGAGACGTCGATAAGCTGGCAGGCGCCCCCGCTGTGCCACCCTCTGCTGTTGTCGCGGACCAGCAGTCCGGTTCTGCTGCTAGCGGCATGCCGCCCGACTCCCGGGATATTCTCCTGGATCTGCGCTTGGCACGCCAAATCCGCATTCAGGGCAAGATTATCGAAATCGTGGAAGCCAGCGACTCGGGGGTGGTGTTTCGCTTGTATTAGGGCAAACCGGCCGCATCTACGGGGAGATACAGCCTGGAGCGAGTAACATCGTACGAATGCATTTGGGTCCTTCTTTGTCCTGCAAGCCCCCCGCGCGCAAAACGCCCCTTTGGACACGGGGCCACTGATGTCCGATTACACCGACTTTGATCACTTCGGACTTGATTCGCGTCTGGTTGCTACGGTGCGCGCAATGGGCTACCAAAAGCCCACGCCCATTCAGTCCAAGGCGATTCCTATCGTCATGGCCGGCAGGGATGTCATGGGTGCGGCACAAACCGGTACGGGCAAGACCGCGGGGTTTGCGCTTCCTATCTTGCACCGCTTATTGCCACAAGCCAACACCAGTATGTCGCCGGCGCGGCATCCGGTTCGCGCGCTGATCCTTGCTCCGACCCGTGAGTTGGCAGACCAAGTAGCGAGCAACGTTCAACAGTATGCCGCGCAAACGCCGCTGCGTTGCGCGGTAGTTTTTGGCGGTGTCGACATGGAGCCGCAGACACAGGCCCTGCGGGCTGGCGCGGAGCTGATCGTCGCTACGCCAGGCCGATTGCTCGATCATCTGCAGTCGAAAAACACCTCGCTGGGCCAGGTGCAAAGCGTGGTTCTGGACGAGGCGGATCGGATGCTCGACATGGGTTTTTTGCCCGACATTTCGCGCATCCTCCAGCAGCTGCCACGCCAGCGCCAGAGTCTGATGTTCTCGGCGACCTTTTCCGAGGAGATCAAGCGTCTGGCCGCAAATTTTCTGCATGAACCCGTTCTCGTCGAGGTCGCCCAGCGCAACGCTCCGGCAGAGACCGTTAGTCAGGAGTTGGTGCACGTCCATGAATCCGAAAAGGGTGCGGCGCTTCTTGCGTTGCTACGAGACCGGGACTTGTCGCAGGTTTTAGTGTTCGTAAATACCAAAATCGGAGCCCGGCGCCTGGCTCGCCAATTGCAGCGCGATGGCATCAACGCGGATGCAATTCACGGCGACAAGACCCAGGAAGAACGTATGAAGGCGCTGGAGGCGTTCAAAGCCGGAGCCATTCGTGTGCTGGTGGCTACCGACGTTGCGGCTCGCGGCTTGGACATTACCGAGCTGCCCGGCGTGATCAACTACGACGTACCGTTTGCTCCCGAAGACTATGTTCATCGTATCGGACGCACAGGGCGCGCTGGCGCCTCCGGGCTGGCGATCACCATTGCCAGTGGTGCCGATGATCGGGCAATTACGGCTATCGAGAAGCTCATTAAGAGGCGAATCGTTCCGACCCCAGTGCAACTGGCCGAAGAACAGCGCATTACCCGGGAACAAACCCGTGCACCCAGGGAGCAGGCGCACGCTCGGCCGCATAAGCAATTTCGGCCAAAGAGCGGGGGGCCGTCGCGCGAACCCATGGCGCAGCCCCCGGGGGCCAGTGCGGAAGATTTTTTCTTCAAACCTTACGAACCCAGTGAGCAGACTTCAGCCGAACAATCGCAAAAGGCGTCTGCCCCACAGGGGTCGTCGGCAGGCGGCGAACGAAAACCGGCGCGCAGAGCGGCGCTGCTCGGGGGCGTCAAGCGCTAGGGACATGTACCCCCGTGCAGCTTGCGGGGCCAAAGGCGCTAGCTGGCTGAAGTTGCGCCCTGCGCCTCGCCCGATGTTTCGCTGGCCGGCTCGTCGAATTCCTCGGCCGCAAGAGTCGATGCGCGAGCGCGCTCGGCGTTAGCTACCTTTACAACGGTTACGGTGCACGTGGCCCGGGCCACGACCTGTGTAGAGACGCTTCCCAAGTATCGGCGCAGTGAGGAGGCGCCGCGTGAACCGATAACGATGTGATCGACGCGGTTGCCGCGCGCGTACTCCAATATGGCCGCGGCCGGATCGGGCGCCTCAAGCACGTGAAAGCTCACGCGCCCGCCTGGCAGAGCAAGCGGGCGCGCCCAATGCTGCAACTGGACCAAACGTTGCACGTGCCGATGGGTTGCACCGACGTCTGCGGGGGCGTCAATTGCCAGCCGATGGGTTCGCAGTACGGAAACGCAAGCAAGGCGTGCCTCGGGTGCGGCCTGGAGCACGTTTTTCGCGGTCGAGCGTAGTGCATCAGCCAGCGCCTCCCACTCTTGCGTAAGGTCGACGGCGGCCATCACGATTGGTGCACGGTTTAGCTGCTGCATCGTTGAGCGCACGGTGGGCTTTGCGGCCAGACGCCGCACCATGCGTCGCAGGCGTGTCCAAGGCGATTGCGCTTCGGCCACCTCGGCACGATGTGTTAGCTCCACGCTTTCAGGGTGCGTCAGGTCAAAGGCCAGTTGCGCCGCGCTGGCGTAGCGCTGCTCCGGGTCCACTTCGAGGCAATGCAAGATGATCTCCTGCAGCCACAGCGGAAAGTCCGCTCGATGCACGCGCGGCGGCACAGGTTCCTCGTAGAGCCGCCGGCGCAAACCCCGCACGCTGGTCGGTGCGCCAAAAGGGCGCTTACCCGTGGCGAGGTAGTACAGCAGTACGCCCAGCGCAAACAGATCGCTTCGACTATCGGTGCGGTTGTGCAGCACCTGCTCGGGCGAAATATAGGGGCCGGTACCCATGGGCAGGCGAAACTGCTCGGCCAGCAGGTCCGGCAACCGATCGTGTCGCGCCAGGCCAAAATCGATCAGCACCGCGGTGCCGTCCTGGCGAAACATGATGTTGCTTGGTTTGATGTCGTGGTGTATGACCTGCTGCTGGTGCAGGTCGTACAGCGCTTCGGCCACTTGCGCCCCAATCGAAGCTACCTCCTCAGGCGGCAGCGGCGCTTGATCCAGACGTGCACGCAACGATCGACCCTGGATCAATTCCATCACGATGTAGGGCTGGGCCTCAAATCCACCGGCTGCGATCCAGCGCGGAACGTGCGGCCCATGCAGCAAGGGCAAAATCATTTGCTCGACTTCGAAGCCGACGATCGCCGTCGGGTCCTCGCCCAAAAGCGGGATTTTCATGATCCCGGCTGTGGGCAGGTCTGGTCTCGTGACGTGCCAGAGCGCAGCCATGCCGCCGCGGTGCAGGCGCTCGACGAGGCGAAAGCCGTCGATGACCTCGCCGGGCTCTAGAACCTGCCGGTGCGTGGTCTCAGGCGCCATAGAGCAACTGCAGTGCGTAGCGCTCCGGCAGGCCCGCAGCGCGTACTTTGCGGGCTGCGCTCTGGTGGTCGTAAGGCACGCGCCAAAAACTCAGCAGGTTCGTCAGCTCGTCGAAAGTTGCGTAACAAGCGGCCGGGTTGCCATCACGTGGCTGCCCGACGGAACCGGGCAGCGCGAGCCATCGACGCGCAGCGCTTAACGGGATGGGCGTGCCCGGGATGGGCGAAAAGACCTCCACGCGCTGCGTCAAACCCATGTGGTAGAGCATCGGTTCGTGCATGTGCCCACAAAAGGTAATGCGCGCGCGCACGACCTGCATGTTGCGTGCTGCCTGCATGGGTCCGAGGACATATTCGTAATTTTTCGGGTCCCAGCCGTTGGCATGCACAAAGAGGCAAACGCCCTCTTCGGATGTCAATGGCAGTGCACGCAAAAACTCGAGCTGCTCGGCCGAGAGCACCTTGCGAGTCCAATCGATGCACTGTCGCGCATCGACATTCAGACGCACGTCCTCGGAGCCCGCGGCGGCCTCGTCATGATTGCCACGCAGCGCTGTTGCCCCTTGTCGCACAAAGCGCATGACCGTGTCGACCACCCACCCCGGCTCGGCCCCGTAACCGACGTAATCGCCAAGAAACACGTACTGATTTGCTCCGTGTTCCTCGGCATGCGCAAGGCACGCCTCCATAGCTTCACGGTTGGCGTGAATATCCGTCAAAAGGGCGATGGTCATGGCGACTTGTTGGTTCCCGCCGGGGCGCCCTCCGGCTCTGGCGGGGCCAAAAGGCGCCATTTTTCGCGCCAGCGGGCTACCGCCTGCTGCTGAAATCCTTCCACGCTGCGGGCCCCTGTGGGCGAAAAGCCCAGATGCTGCCAAGTCTGTTCCAACTCGGCTACTGCATTGCGCGGATCGACGGCCGGCGCGTGCGTTTGCTTGGAGAGTTTGCGGCCGGCCGCATCGAGCACCAGTGGCACGTGTAGATATCGTGGCGTGGGCAAGCCCAGGGCGTGCTGGAGCGCGATCTGCCGAGGCGTGTTATCGAGCAGGTCGGCGCCGCGCACCACATGCGTGATTTGCTGAAAGGCGTCATCGACTACCACTGCCAGCTGGTACGCCCACAGCCCGTCGGCGCGCCGAATCACAAAATCGCCCACGCAATCCTCAATGTTCTGTCCAAAGTATCCGCAGGCCCTGTCCTCGAATCCGATCGTAGCGGCGTTCACGCGAAAGCGGATGGCGCCCGTACCAGCGAAGCCGCGTTGTCGGCAAGTGCCCGGATACCGGCGCGAAGACGCTTTATTCGTCAAGGCTAAATCTGCACGTGTGCAAATGCAGCAAAAAACACGTTGCGTTCGCCGCAACTCTCGCAGGGCGCCCTGATAGGCTTCGCAGCGAGTGCTTTGAAAGAGCACTGGTTCGTCGGCGCTCATGCCAAGGGCTTGCAGGACCTGAATTTGCTGCGCAGCAATTCCTGAGCGCTCCCGCGGCGGATCAATATCTTCTATTCGGATCAGCCACTTACCAAAGTGCGCGCGGGCGTCCAGCCAACTTGCCAGAGCCGCAACCAAGGATCCTTGGTGCAGCGGCCCGGTTGGAGAGGGGGCAAAACGACCGCGATATGGTCCATTCATGCTGATTTGGCGGGTTTCTGGGTGGCCCGGCAGCGCAAATTTTCTTTTTGATCAGCGTTGCGTACCAGTTATAGGGGAGTGATAATGTGATGCCTGCGAGGTGGGAATTGTTTCTCGATCTCAAAAGAATAATCGCGGGTCGCGGTCTTTGGGTTTTGGTGCGTAGTGCGCAGATTCGTGCGATACCGTGATATTTAACGATTTCCGCGTGTCCGCCCTTGGGCTTTGCCACCGGAATATCGCTTTGGGTAGCCCGGTAGAGCCCTTGCCTGCGGGCCCCATTAGAGTCGAGATTTTGTGCGCAGCGAAGGCTGCTTGTTACTGAACATACCGCAATCATGGCAGCGCGCGATGCGCGGTCGAAGAAATTTGCGCCTTTGGCGCGCATCTCATCACATGATTACGGCATCATTCCAAGGGACCTACGGGCGGGTTCACGGGATATGGCGAAGCAAACGGCAGCCGAGCAGAGCGCGAACACATCGCACTGGCATCTTGCTCCCGCAAGCTTCCTGATTCTGGGCTTCGTCGGCAGCGGACTGTCGGCGCACAACGCAGATTCCTGGTTCTGGATCGGTGCACTGGCACTAAATGTCATTGTGCGGCTGCTTATCCCCGTGGAACCGGTGGTCCCCGGACGCTTGCCCGAGGAGGCGCTAAGTCGGGCGGTGCGCTGGCGGGCCGCCTCCTACCTGCTCGATGCGGTGCTGTGGGCGGGGTTGGTGCTTTCGATTGATCCTTTGCCTGCGGTCATGGCCACTCGTGTGGGCGGATCGCTTGCGGGGGCGATGCTGCTTTCTGCTTTGTCCTCAGCGAGCCGCTCCACGCCCCTGGGCTTGGCACTGGCCTGGACGATACCTGCGCTGGCCATAGCCATTCACGCCGCAAGCGGAGGTCCGATCGCGGTCGGATTGCTCTTGTGGATGGCCAGCGTGGTGTGGCTAGGGGCAACACGGCCCGTGGCCGCGCCTCAGCGCCCGCTGCAGCGGGAAGCAGCGGCACCGTCCCTCGGTGGTTCCACGCGGCGCGGCGTTCAGTTGGCCGTGCAGACGGCAAGTGCGCCAATGATCGCGGTGCACGATGCACGGGTCTTTGAGATTAACGCCGCTGCGGCGGCAATGCTGGGCCAGATCTCCTTTGACTGCATTGGCAGACGCATCAGCGAGTTGGCGATGTTTGATCCGCCCAATGCGCTCGATATGTCACAGGCCGCGCGAGAAGGTCCGGTGCGCGCAACAATGCACCCCGTCGCATTGCCAGACGCTGATCCGATCACGGTGCGCATTAAGGCGAGGCGCTCGCGAAGCGGCGATGCGATTAGCGTTTTGGCCCTTGAGCCTCCGCCGCTGCCTGTGAGCGCTGCCAAATCCTCAGCGCGGCCCAG
>CAZSOI010000002.1:0-4023 GCA_964608115.1 uncultured Burkholderiaceae bacterium
ACATACAAGCCGACAACTTGGCCTCCGATTGTCTCGAACACCGCCGGGCAAACAATTTGAACGCTCGTGACGTTGGAAGTCGCGGTACCGCTGCCGTTACTCACGGTGCAAGTCTGCGATGGGGTTGCCGGTTGAGTTAAAACAGTTACGTTGTAAGTAGTGCCGCTCGCAATTTGCGTGGCAAACGTGAACGTCCCGTTCCCGGTAATCGTGAGATTAGATCCGCCGTTGTCTTGAAGAACGAGACCTGTGCCCTCGAGCCCCGAGACGGAGCCTCCAATCGACACAGGCGCTGAGCATGTGACGACGATGTTGCCAACGTTTGCGGCGGCCACGCCGCTGCCGTTCGCGACAGTACAAATCTGACTTGGGTTTGACGGCTGTGTCAGCACTGTAACGCTGTACGCGCTGCCGCCCGTAAGTGCCGTCGCAAACGTGAATACGCCGTTTTGGTTAATCGTCAAGTTGGCGCCGCCATTATCTTGTAGAACGAGCCCAGTGCCGGTGAGGCCGACGACCGTCCCACCGATAGTGACCGTGTTCGACACGCAGGATACTTGAACAATATTTACGGTTGCGGTGACGGTGCCGCCGCCGTTCGTGACCGTGCAAGTTTGCGCGGGATTACTCGGTTGAGTGAGGACCGTAACACTGTAAGAGTTGCCGCTCGCGATTGGGGTTTTGAACGTAAAAGGGCCATTCCCCGCAATCATGAGGTTATCGCCACCGTTATCCTGCAAAACCAAGCCGCTCCCGGTCAGGCCGCTTACCATGCCTCCGATCGTATATTTTGTCGGTGGCGTCCCACTACAGCCAAAAAGGACAACCAAGAGCGTCACCACCAAAAGCGACTTGGCAAAGGCATTCATTTTCATCAGCACTCTCGTGCACAAAATCTAGGGATGAATGTATGTCGAGAAATGTTCCGACGCTGAGTACAGTGAGGGCAACGGCAAATTTCCCCACGTTTTCCAAACGGGTAATAGCACTTAATGGGGAACGACGACAGAGCAGTGGAGATCCACGACTTTCAATGCCTTACGAGCGCAACGCGGTGGCTCATTGCACAGCCGACAGGAGCCCAAGTGCGCGCGCAAAAGCAAAACCGGTCGCCCAGGTAGAGAGAACCCGGTGGAGGTTCGCCGACTCTCGATGCAAGCGCGGGGTCGAGGCCAGACGGGAGTGGTGGCGCAGCGGTGACTGAGCGGCTAATTCAGCCCAACAAACGTGACACTCGCCCTGTCTAAAAGGACAGGTTTGCCTTGTGAAACGCCACGCCGCTGCTTCCTTGACCGCGCCATCCAGTGCCGATAACGTTTTCCCAGTATCTATGTCATCGCTGGAGACACCCAATGACAAGCCATCGAGAGTACGTGGAATCGGCAATCGTAGTTTCGAGCCAAGCTTGCCGCAGATCGAGCCTTGCTCTTTTGGCGCTGCTGCTCTTGGTATTCTGGCCGACGGTCCCGGCGATGGCACAGTCGGCGGCAGCGCCAACCGCCAAGCCACAAACGCCTTCGCAACCGGACCCGCAGCCGGCGCCTACGCAAACTGATACCGGGAACAAGCCACAGTCACTCGGCGACGCGGCCCGCGCGCTGAACGCTCAAAAAGACAAGCCCAAATCAAAACATGTTTATACCTCCGACGATTTGTCGCAGATACACGGAACGATTTCTGAGGTAGGTAATGGATCTTCCGGCGGCAGATCCTCGGGGAGCGGAAATTCAGGCGGAGCCTACGGAGGAGACCAGTCCTCCGTCGGAAGAAATGAGGCGTATTGGCGCGCCCAGGCGCGCGCGATTAAGGATCAGATCGCTGCGGTCGATCAGCAGATTGCGCAGAAGAAGGAAGAAATCTCGAAGGCGGGGCCCGCCTCAATGGATCCTACGACTGGCCTCACGCAAAATGTCATCATCATCCATGATCGTAACGCGGAACTGAAAGCACTTGAGGGGCGCAAGCAAAATCTGGAAAGACAGTTGGACAATCTTGCCGACCAAGGCCGCAGAGCAGGCGCCGATCCGGGCTGGTTCCGCTGACGCACGTGCTGGTGCGCGAAGCTGCGCCGGAAAAACATATTCAAGTTTGCGCCTGACGCCGAGCGGGACCGCCATCAAGCTTGGGCAGAAGTGGTGGCGCAGCGTTGAACGGGCACCGGACGCAGATTTGAGTGCAGTCCGAGTCGTGAGTTTCGCTGGTTCTGAACTGCCGAGCGGGCCACGCTCTGACAGCCCGACCCATTGGGAGTTGGTCGCCGTTCGATGAAGCGCGACGGCGGGGGTCATCCCGAGGGGGTACTACAAGCTCTCGCAAGTGGTCTCGATCCAATAGGCAAATGCCTCGGGAAAATTCCTCAGAAAGTCGCGAGCGCTATCGTCCTTTAACTTTCCCTCTGCGCCGGGAAGATTGACCGCTCCTCCGATGCAGGCTTCGGGCTGCTGCATCGCCGGGACATTCAGAAACACAAGACACTGCCGCATAGCATGGTTTGCGTCGAACGCGGCGAGCGCTTCGGGCGATACTCCGGTCACTGCAGCTGGCGCTGGGCGAAGCCTTCGCCGGTCAAAAGTGGGTGTTCGCCGGTCACGCGCTTCGTTCCGCCGAACCAGGCTTCATCATGCTGCGCCGCGGTACTAGGATTGCCGCAGAAAGCGAGGATCCAATGTCCGCACACGCATCAACGGTAAAGCCTTACAAGGGACTGGGGATGGAAGGCGCGCTCGCAAGATGGTATGCGTCCCTGACCAGAAAGTCGCTCGAGGATTTTAAGGTTTTGGCCCGGCGTATTGCCGAGCAAATTCCTTCTCAAGCCCGTGTCCTCGAAGTCGCTCCCGGCCCGGGATAATTCGCGATCGAGCTGGCGAAGCTCGGCGATTATGACATTACGGGACTGGACATCAGCGAAACCTTTGTTGAGATCGCGCGTGCCAATGCTTCCAAGGAAAACGTGCGCGTTAATTTTCGACGCGGAAATGCTTCCGCTATGCCATTCCGCGACGATGCCTTCGATTTTCTGTTTTGCCGCGCGGCGTTCAAAAATTTCAGCGAACCGAAGCGCGCGCTCGAGGAAATGCATCGCGTTCTTCGGCCTGCGGGACAAGCGATGATTATTGATCTGCGGCGGGACGCGTCGATGGAATCGATCAAGGAAGCGGTGAATGCCATGCACCTGAGCGCCGCGAACGCGATGATAACCAAACTGACGTTTCGTTTCATGCTCCTTCGACGCGCTTACACAAAGGGCGAGTTCGAAAAAATGATTTCGCAGACAAAATTTCACGATGCGGCGATCCGGGAAGATTTAATCGGCCTAGAGATGCTCCTCACCAAAACGCCCGCGGGTTCATAGTCGCCGCGCTTGCATCTGGCCGAGCCTGCCCCGATTGGCAGCAATTCACTCGATCTCAACTCAGCTTGCGGTGGTCTGGCGAGTTGGTCTTATTCGAATCGCTGCATCACGTTCCCCGATATAATCTCGTGCCTGTGGCTACGCGTCTCGCCAGAATCTTGAGCTGCGTCGCGGTCTCAATGTCCGCGCTCAGTGTCACTCCGCCCTTTCTGCATGCTCAGACACTCAATGAACCGTTTACACCAGACTGGTGCAAGCAGCTTCCTCGCTCCGAATACAAAAGCCTCGAACGTGTGCCGTCAGTTGATCCATGGTTCGAGGTCTACCGCGTCGCGCCCGGGGTCTTCGCCATTTACGAACCTCATCAATATGAAGAAGTCATTTCATTCTTAATTTTGGGCGACAAGCGGGCGGCCTTGTTCGATACAGGTCTCGGCATCGGCGATATCAAGCGCGTCGTTTCGTCGCTGACACCCTTACCTATCATTGTGTTGAATTCGCACACGCACAATGACCACGTCGGCGACAACTGGGAATTCGGCGATGTTTATGGAATAGATACGAAATTCACGCGAAACAACGCGAAGGGATCTCGCGTCGATGCACAAGCGGAGCTTGCCCCAGGATATCTTTGTGGAGAGCTACCCGCTGGATTCGATGAGAAATCGTAC
>CAZSOI010000003.1:0-1783 GCA_964608115.1 uncultured Burkholderiaceae bacterium
GGGTGCGCGCGGCCTGTATGTCGGTCATGCGTTGCATGCCCCACGGGGCATCGGGGACGTCGACATCGACGGTGTCGAGTTCGCCGATGGCCCACCGGGTAAAGAAGTCGATGCCGACGGCGCGCACTAGCGGCTCGGCGAACCGGTCTTCGATCAGCGCTTCCTCGGCCCTGCTGGCACGCGCCCTTCCGGAGGCCACCATGGTGGCGGTGGCTCCCACGCTGGTCGCCAGATCCCAGGTGTCGTTGTCGGTGCGCCCCATCGTGAGAGTCCCTTCTCCGATCTACTGGTTAGCCACAATAACTACAAGGACCAAAGACCTCCGACGATGGTGGCGTAGCGCCCTTCTCAACGGCAGTAACCTGACCCAGCATCGATGTGTCGGTGAAGCATGACAGGAGCACAGTGAGGACGCTGGTCGCGAGCTTGTTCGATCGCCTCGGTTTGGAGGCCTGGTCGCTGCTGCTGCTCGCGCGGTCTGGGGCGTTGCGGCCGATTCCGGCGCGTCGGATCGTCGCGGTGCTGCGTGCGCTTGACCACTACGGCATCTTGGGGGCGGCGACGGTGATCACCGCCGCTCGGGACCACGGCGGGGTGGCGCTCATCGATGAGCGTGGTGCGCTTAGTTTCGGCGATCTGGACAACCGGACCAATGCGTTGGCCAACGAGTGGCGCCGGCGCGGGCTTGGTCCAGGTGCCGGTGTGGCGATCTTGGCCCGTAACCACAGGGGACTTCTGGAAGCGGTATACAGCGCGGCCAAGTGCGGCGCACGGATCGTGCTGTTCAATACCGGCTTCGGCGCCGCACAAGTCGCCGACACGGTGGCCCGCGAAGGGATCGATCTGATTGTCTACGACGAAGAGTACGGTTCCGTCGTCGCCGACACCCACCCGAGGCTGGGCCGAGTGCGGGCATGGAGTGACACGCCCGACCCTGACACGCTTGATGCGCTGATCGAGCATGGCGATACCGCCCCGCCGCCCGACCCCGGTGGCCGACCCAAGATCGTGATCTTGACCAGCGGCACGACCGGGACCCCGAAGGGTGCTGTGCGCTCGGAGCCTTATTCGCTGATACCCGTCGGCGGTCTGCTCGGCAAGGTGCCGTTTCGGGGGCGAGAAGTCACCGAATGCTGCGTTCCGCTCTTTCATTCGCTGGGCTTCAGCCATGCGATGATCGCGATGGTGCTGGGCTCGACGCTGGTACTGCGCCGCGAGTTCGATCCGCAGCAGACCATGGACAGCGTGGCAGGCCACCGCGCCACTGCCGTGATCGTCGTGCCGGTCATGCTGCGGCGCATTCTGGATCTGGGTCCCAAAGCCCTCGCCGACCGGGATTTGTCGGCGTTGCGCATCGTGTTCGTCGGCGGGTCCCAGCTTGGGGCCGCGCTTACCGCCCGCGCGATCGAAGCGTTGGGGCCCATTGTCTACAACCTCTACGGGTCCACCGAGGTCGCCTATGCCACCATCGCCACGCCCGCCGATCTGGCAGCCGAGCCAGGATGTGTCGGGGAAGTGGTGCGCGGCTCGGTCGTCAAGATTTTCACCGACGACCAACACGAGGCACCCCCGGAGACAGCAGGGCGGATTTTCGTCGGCAACGGGCTGGCCTTCGAGGGTTACACCGGCGGCGACACGAAGGAATCAATCCAGGGCCTGATAGCCACCGGCGACGTCGGTCACTTCGATCGGGCCGGCAGGCTATTCATCGATGGGCGCGACGACGAGATGATCGTCTCCGGGGGCGAGAACGTGTTCCTCGGTGAGGTCGAAGACGCACTTG
>CAZSOI010000004.1:0-2025 GCA_964608115.1 uncultured Burkholderiaceae bacterium
GTTCCCGCTATTTATCTTGCCGTGGCTTCGCCAGGGGACTTACACAGTCACAGCAGAGACGTTTGTCAACGTGCCGGTGGGAGGAGTGGGAACGCTGGTCGACACAAGCTCCAGCTCGTTGATAGTGAATTAAGCAAGATGGGCGCCAGTCACTTTCGGCACCAAGCAGGATAGGCCGAGTTAGTTCGGCTTATCCTGCGACCAGCGGGTGGATTCGGAGTAGAGCTGTTTGAAATCTGAGCGCTGGAGGAATGCATCGCTTCCGGCGTCTTTGCGGATCTCTTCGACATACCGAAGCGCGTCGCGATAATGTGGTGTCGCGTCAGCGGCGTGGCCGCTGACTCTTAGAGCAGTTGCGAGAGAGTAGTGGGCCTGGGCGAGGGTTGGTCGCAATTCGAGCTTTTCGGCTCCGGCAATCGTACGTTCAAGTTGCTGCCGGGCGCGATCGTAGCTTTTGGATTCCACTGAGGCCTCCCCGAGAGATGCCTCGGCTTCAATTCCCGCATACCTCATGCCGAGTCTATCAGCATCGGCAGAGATTTTTGTCAGCGCAGTGGCCGCCTGCGATACGCTTCCCTGCTTCAGGGTTACCTTCGCGATGTCCAACCTGGTCAGAAGAATCTTCTCCTGCTCTTTTGACTGCAAAGCGAATGGGAGAGCTTGGTCGTAGAGATTTCGCGCACCCTTGAAATCACCCCGATAAAAAAGAGACTCACCCTGAAAGTCGAGTGCCTGTGCAATCAAGCCGTCGTTTTTCACCTCGCGAGCCAAACTGAGGGCATCCGCCAAAGGTTTCTGCGCGTCATCAAAGCGGCCTGCGTCTGCAAGGGACTTCCCGTAGCCACTCATGACCTCCGCCATCCAGTACGTGCGGTCCTGTAGCTCCGTAAAAGCCTTAAGAGCCTCCTCCTTCGCTTTGATGGCGGCTCCGAAGCGGCCCTGGTGGCCAAAAAGTGCTCCCATGCTGTAAGACTCCGTTGCCACGCCTCGTTTGTCCGCCGCGTTGCGATACAGGTCGAGCGCATTCTCATAATTGGTGAGAGCTTTGTCATACTGTCCCAGATCTTCGTAAGTCACAGCCAAGTTGTGCAAGGTAATTGCGGTGTCCGCTGGGATCTGCGACTTCCGGCGCAAATCCAGGGCCTGTTGGAAATACGTGAGGGCGTTGTCGTAGTCGCTTTTGGACAAGTATGTAAGTCCGATGTTGTTCAGGCAAAGCCCTTGGCTGTCTTCGTTGCCCAGATCGCGCTGCACCTGCAACGCCTGCTTGTATAGATCCAAGGCTTGGTCATAGTGGCCGAGATCCGACTGAAAGCCTCCCAAATCGAGCAGAGTCGCACCCATGCCGTTCTTATCGCCGATCTGTTGCCGGATCTTGAGAGCTTCTTGGTAATTCTTGAGCGCCTCAGCCGATTTTCCACTATCCTCCTGAATCTGAGCCATGGCGTTGAGAGTTACAGCGATGCCGCGCTTATCATCCAGCCGCCGCCTCACGTCGAGCGCCTGTTGAAAATAGCTAAGCGCCTCATCCTCTTTGTTCAGCGCATCGTAGGAAAGGCCGATCACCTGGAGGATGGTGCCTTTTGCCTCATCGTTTCCAAACTGAATGGCCAGCGGCAAGGCACGATTGGAATAGTCGAGGGCGCCTTTAGGATTGCTGTGCCGGAGTTCGAGACGGCCCAATGCGAGCAGGGCGCTTACGTTGTTCGGATCACCTGCCAATACCTTGGAATAGCGGTCATGGGCCTTGTCGACAGCGCCTGAGTCCTCATACAAGCGGGCAAGTTCGAACTGAATTTCAGGATCGTCAGGCGCGCTGGTCGCGAGGTTCTCGTAATACTGAATTGCCTTCGGGTAATCGCGCTGGATGCGGGCGTCATTGGCAGCGATCAGATACTTTTCGCGCGCCGGGAGATTTTCCGAGAGCTCAACGGCTTTGCGCGACGCCTGCTCTGCTTCGGCGTCATGGCCGAGGTTCGCGAACGTCTGCGCCAGCTTAGCGTAGGCCAGTGCGAAATTAGCGTC
>CAZSOI010000005.1:0-2753 GCA_964608115.1 uncultured Burkholderiaceae bacterium
TGCGAAGGCAAAACCTCGACTTTGACTTTGTCGTGTATTAACGGTGCGAAAGACTCATCCTAGGCAAGCGGATTGCGCCCCGGGGGTGTGGAGCCCCGAGCCAGGAGGACAAGATGAAACAGCAAACACACCAAGCAGCGAAAGGCCTCGGGTTTGCGATGCGTTCACTCGCAGTTCTAACTTTAACGCTGGGGGTCTACGCCTCAGCACAGACGGGGCAGCTCATCTCGCCTGCGCCGTCTTCTCCGGCACCGCCAACATCCCCGTCCGCTCAGCCAGCGCCGGAGCCTCCTGCAACAGCGACGCCGGATCAATCCAATCCATCGACGGTGACGCCGCGCTACCTCTTTTCATGTGTACTTTCTTTACTCGCACGTACATCGCCGAGTACGGTGGCAGCCGGATTGAATCAAGGCATTGCCGACTGGTTTGGGGCTGGACCAGGAGTGGCTGCGGGCAATAGTGTTACGGCCCGGATTTTGGCGCCGACACCAAGTCTAAATGTTCCCGCTTTGGTGAACACCCTTCCGACTGCTTCCGCGCAGACACCGTCGTCCGGGACTGTCTCAGCGGTCGTCTCTGAGCAACTGGGCGCTGCTGGGGCGCCATCAAGCACCGCAGTCGTGACACCGGTAGCAGTAGCGCCCGGCGATGTTTCGCCTGCAGTCTCGCCACATGTGTCCTGTACCGGTGCCACGCCTCCTACCGTGTCATCCGCGCAAGGACAGACGGTTCCCGGCGCAGCGACCGGATTGGGACCGATGTCCGCGTCCGGAGGGACTCCGATGCCATTGCCCGGTAATCCGCCAGCGATCGTCTCTGCACAACTGGGTATTTCGGGGGCGACCAATGGTCCTTCAACTGTTGTCTCGCCGAATGTGCCCTCCCCGAGTGCAACGGCTCCCGCCGTAGCATCGACCCAGAGGCCAGTTGCTTCTGGCGCAACGACTGCTCCGGTTGCAGCGGCAGGTGCAGCCTCGCTGTACGCAGGCTTCGCGTTTGAGGTACATGCAATCGGACCAGGAAGCAGCGAGACGACGGTCAACCCGGCGACGTACATATTTCACTCCGGAGACCGCTTCCTCGTTTATTACCGCCCGTCGCTACCGGGGCGGATCAGCGTGTTTAACGTAAATTCGTTGGGCGAAGTGAGTCAAATTGAATCGCGGATCCTACCCGGTGGAGAATTAGCAAAACTCGGCCCCTATCAGTTGACCGATCCCACAGGAGACGAAAAACTGCGGCTGGTGCTGCAACCGTGCTCCACCCCAGAACTCCTGGCGGCAACGCGCAACATTGTCAAGGCCGACTCCGCGCCCGTTAACGCGGGTGCTGACCTTCGAATCTCGACTTGCGACAAAGTCTCATCCCTAGCCTCGAGTGCGGGGACGCGCAACATTGTCAAGGTGGCCATGGATGGGAAAACCGGATTTGCGCTCGATCCGGTCAACAGCCAGGAGTTGAAGTCTGGGCGCCTGTTGCCACGCGAGACGAGCATCACGATTCGCCACCAATAACTTCCAACCAGCTATCGATTCCGGGAGCCACTTGCCGCGCAGACCCATTTTCACGGTGCGCAAGTAACGCCCGTATTCCTTAGCTACACGGCCTTTGTGTCTAGGATTTCATCGAGTCTCACTGTCCGATTTCTTTTTTATTACACCAGCCAATGCACCTATGTGCGCCGAGCGTCATTGAGGGCTCATACCTAGGCAGCGTGACCGGCTGTGTTCTTACAGAAGCACTTGCGGCGCATTCAACACCGTGACCTAGGCACCGTATTTGTTGCCATCAGGCTGTGAGTTGAACGCCGATTTTACGCTCGCGCACCTGGGCCGGCGGTCGGTATCCCAAGGCGCTGTGTGGACGGCGGTGGTTGTAAAACTCTCTCCACGATTCGATCAAAGCCCGGGCCTCGCGCAGGCAGGGAAGTTGACTTCGCTCGATTTTTTGAACCGCCGGATAGCGGACGTTGCCTGACGGCAGTTAAGGGTCGATTTTGCAAAAGCACGGCCGCTATCGGCTCGGTCACTCAATGTCGGTTATGCGTGCGGTTGCAGACTTCGATTTCTGTCCACCTTCTTCGCGCCTTTGCTCTAGCGCGGCGCGCCTCATTCGATCGTCGAAGCCTTCTGCTCGCCCGTGATCAACTCGCGTAAGCGGATCGAAAGTCCGCTGATCCCGACTCGGAGAAGAGCGGAGATTCAGAAACGATCTGGGTGGCGGTATGTGGTCAGGGGCGGCAGAAGCGAACATTCCACGTCAACCGCACGTCGCATTGCATTGAATTATTGGAGGCGGGGGTCGGAATCGAACCGGCGTACACGGATTTGCAATCCGCTGACACGACAAGAAAATCAATCGCTTAGCGAATTTGCCACCCTTTTTTTGGGTGGCGGCGCGGATTTGGTAACAACTATTTCGTAACGCGGAAATTTTCCGACCGCTAAGTCGTAACGTCCTGATTCCACTCATGCGGTTGGCCTCCTTCGGGATTTTCCACCCGTTTATTCCTGGGAAATGGCTCGGGCGAAGCGTGGGTTTGCCGAGTTTCCCTAAGCGAGGTCAGGCTGGGGGTCTAACACCAACAGTCTTGGCCCCTACAGAGTCGGCGGGCGAAAGGCGCAGCGCCTCTTCCATCGAAGCCGCGGCCTGTCCTTCCGCGAGCAGCGTGAGCGCCATCGTCCGGCCGACATCGGTGAGCACGGATGGCAGGACGAAGCTCTCCAGCATTGCCAGCGTATCTTGTGCGG
>CAZSOI010000006.1:0-7845 GCA_964608115.1 uncultured Burkholderiaceae bacterium
GCATGCAACTCACAGACGGCGCACAAGCGCTTCTTGCCGCAGCGCGCGCCAATTGCTGGGGCACGCTACTCGTGTCTGGGGGTTTTACCGCATTTACCGAGCCGGTCCGCCAGAGCCTGGGGATCGATTCAAGTTGCGCAAACGAGCTCATCGTCCGCGATGGATATCTTACGGGCGAAGTGCGAGGATCGCCCGAAGACGACGGGCGGATCGTTGACGCAACAGGCAAGGCGCGCGCTTTGCGGCGCCTTTGCGCCAGCCTGCAGTGTGGTACCGACCGGGCGATTGCCGTCGGCGACGGAGCAAACGATTTGGAGATGATGGCCGCCGCCGGCTTATCGATTGCCTACCACCCCAAGCCGATCGTCCGAGAGCGTGCAAACTTTGTGCTGGAGCACAGCGGCCTGGACGGCTTGCTCAATTTGCTTTCCGATCCTTGGTAGTTACGATATCAGCCGGCCATGCAAGTCATGCACGTCGCTGCGCTCGATGAGTACGTCGTAGAACTCGCCAACCTTCAGTCGGGGGTCGGGTGCGATGTGCACGACACCATCGATCTCGGGCGCATCGGCGCTGGAGCGCGCGACGGCGCCCTTTTTCGAATTTTCATCGACAAGCACCCGCTGCACGCTACCCACCTTTTGCGCCAGGCGCTGTTGCGAAATCGCCTCTTGCAGTTGCATCAGGCGCGCACGCCGCTCCTCGCGCACATGCGCGGGAAGTACTCCTGGTAATTCGTTCGCCGCAGCACCATCCACCGGCGAATACGCAAAACAGCCGACGCGGTCGAGCTGGGCCTGCTCTAGAAACTCGAGCAGCGTTTCGAACTCTTCCTCGGTCTCTCCCGGAAACCCAGCGATAAACGTGCTGCGAATGGTCAACTCAGGACAAATAGCGCGCCAAGCACGTATACGCTCAAGGTTTGCCTCGCCCGCAGCCGGGCGCTTCATGCGCTTGAGGACCGCCACATGAGCATGCTGAAACGGAACGTCCAGATAAGGCAACACTTTGCCTTGCGCCATCAGCGGCAAAATCTCGTCGACGTGCGGATACGGATACACATAATGCAGGCGCACCCAGACTCCGAGCGTGCCAAGCTCTCGCGACAATTCGGTGATACGTGTGCGCACGGGTCGACCGCCAACAAAGTCCATCTTGTAGCGCACGTCAACACCATAAGCGCCGGTGTCCTGGGAAATGATCAGCAGCTCACGCGCGCCCTGCCGGACAAGCGCCTCGGCCTCGCGCATCACCTCGCCAATGGGACGAGAGACCAGGTCACCTCGCATGGATGGAATGATGCAAAAGCTACAGTGATGATTGCAGCCCTCGGAAACTTTGACGTAGGCATAGTGCCGAGGTGTGAGCTTCAGACCAGCGGGGGGAACTAAGTCCGTATAGGGATCATGCGGATTGGCCAGATGCTCATGAACGGCCTGCAACACCGCATCGGTCGCGTTCGGCCCGGTGACAGCAAGCACCTTGGGGTGCGCGCGATGAACGAAGTTGGCGCCATCACGGTCCGTGCGCACACCCAAGCAACCAGTGACGATAACGCGCCCGTTCTCCTGGAGCGCTTCGCCAATTGCCTCGAGCGACTCGCGCACGGCGCTGTCGATAAATCCGCAGGTATTGACTACGACCAGATCGGCTTGCTGATAGGAACCCTCGATCCGGTAGCCTTCGGCGCGAAGCCGAGTGAGTATCTGTTCGGAATCGACGAGGGCCTTGGGACAACCCAAGGACACAAAACCTACCGCTGGCGTACGTTTACCTGGGCGTGGCGCTACCTTGCTCAACCGGTCTTCTCGCCCTTTTCGCCCTTCTTCTCCTGTGCCTGCGGCGCAGCGAAGGGAAACGCCGTGAACATGGACCGCGTCTGATTTTGCATGTTCTCTTGCATCTGGACGAAAAGATTCTTGCTCTGCTCGATGTAGCTCGTCAGCATCGACTGAATCATCGGCGACTGCAAATTAACGAATTGCGCCCAGGCCTCTGGGCCGATCTTGTTCGTGTCGTAAAAGGCGCGGCTTTGCTCCTGCAGCTTTTGCTGTATGTCGATAAACGCCTGGACGTTCTTTTCCAGGTACGACCCCATAAAACCCTGCATCGCATTGCCGTAAAAGCGAATGATCTGCGCCAGTACCGGGGACGTGAACATGGGTGCGCCCGTCTGTTCCTCTTCCAGGATGATCTGCAGCAGGATCGGGCGTGTCAGGTCCTCTCCAGTCTTCGCATCGACGACCTGGAAGTCCTCCTGGTCAATCACCAGCTGCTTGACGTCGACGAGCGTGATGTACGTGCTGGTCTGCGTGTCGTACAGGCGGCGGTTTGGGTACTTCTTGATTAAGCGCGGCGTACTCATAGCTTTCACAACCCCTGGATTTCAATCAACTTGTGCGATGCACTTCTCGCGCCGCACCAATGCGGGGCGCAATTCTAGCGTTTTGTCCCTACTTGCGCCGACGCCCCGCCGCGTCCTCGCCGCCGACAATGCTGCACTGCATCTATCCCATGTGAAGACCGCCATTGATAGAGTACTCCGCCCCGGTGGAGAAAGCGGCATCGTCACTCGCAATCCAAGCCACGATGGAGGCGATTTCTTCAGCGCGACCCAACCGCCTGACCGGGATACTTTGAATAATCTTCTCGCGCACATCCTCGCGTACCGCCATGACCATGTCCGTCGCGATATAGCCGGGGGCGACCGTATTGACGGTGACCCCCTTGCTGGCGACTTCCTGGGCCAGGGCCATCGTAAAACCGTGCATGCCGGCCTTGGCCGCTGAATAGTTGCTCTGGCCGAACTGACCCTTTTCGCCGTTCACCGATGAGATATTGACGATTCGACCCCAGTTGTTCTCTAGCATCCCGTCGATAACTTGCTTGGTCACGTTAAACAGGCTGTTGAGGTTGGTGTCAATCACGACGCGCCAGTCTTCCAGGCTCATTTTGCGAAACACGCCGTCTCGCGTAATTCCCGCATTATTTACGAGGATGTCGACGCGCCCGTGCTTGGCCTTTACTTGTTCGAAGGCTGTTTTTGTCGAATCCCAATCGGCAACGTTTCCGACCGAAGCGAAGAACTGATATCCAGCCGCCTTTTGCTCGCCCAGCCATTTTTCATAGTTTCGCGTCGGACCGCAGCCCGCGATCACCGTGTAGCCCAGCTCATGAAACTTGCGGCAAATAGCGGTTCCGATACCACCCATGCCGCCTGTGACGTAGACAACTTTGCTCATTTCATGCCCCTTGAGATATTCGGTGCCAGCGACGATGTCGCTGCCCCATCACACGCCCAACCAGCGTCCCGACCTGGACCTGCCGCCGCACCCTGTAGGAGCTACTCAAACTCTGCGCCTGCATAAGCAGCGTAGTCCGGGCGTTAAATGCCCGCTTGATTTCCATCAGCCTTGGGGTTCGCCAACGGCCGCGATAGGCGTCCGCGGCCAAGCGCCATGCGTTGCCTTGCCTGCCGCCTCCTTCAGCCGATCCAGACAAGACGATACGCTCCTAGCGCCTCTCGATCACCATGAAACTTCGTCGGGCCGGGCGCCCGCTCAGGTTTTTTCTTTGACGTAGCGACCGGGAGCTGGCTCGATCACATGGAATTGCGCGCTCCCGTACGATTGGGGAGCGGGCAGTGTGCCATCACTAAACTGCTCCAGCCAGCGGCCCCAATCCGGCCACCAACTACCCGGATGCTCCGTCGCCGCCTCCATCCACTGTTGTGCGGTCGGCGGTCGTGATGCCGCGCCCTTGGAAGCGGGTTGCCATTGCGCCGTCTCCTCCATGACCCAGTAACTGCGTCGGTTTTTTGATACCGGGTTGATGGTGCCGGCGATGTGGCCGCTGGCGCCTAACACGAAGCGCAAGAATTCGCGTGGCACGCCGCTCAGAACCAGCGCCGAGGCGTAGGCCCCGCGCCAGGGAACGATATGGTCCTCGCGTGCGGCAAAAACGTATGTCGGCACGTGAATGCGTCGCAGGTCGACGAGCTCGCCGCAGCATCGCAGCCGGTTAGGAATACGAAGATTGTTTTCGAGATACGTGTTGCGCAAGTACCAGACGTACATTGGGCCTGGCAAATTCGTGCTATCCGAGTTCCAGTACAACAAATCAAACGCAGGCGGACGCTGTCCCTCCAGGTAGTTACTAACGACGTAATTCCATACGAGGTCATTGGCGCGCAGACTCGCAAACGTGTTGGCAAGGTCCCGGCCCGGCATCAATCCCCCGTTTCCAAGCGTTGCCTCGCGCATGCGCACATGCGCTTCATCAATAAAAATATCCAGGATCCCTGAATCCTCGAAGTCCAGCAGCGAGGTGAGCAGCGTCAGACTCGCAATCGGATCATCGCCCCGCGCCATCATCACGGCGATGGCCGTCGCGATAAGCGTGCCGCCTACGCAAAATCCCAGCGCGTTGATCTTCGGCGCGCCCGTTATTCGTCGCACGACGTCGATAGCCGCGATCGGTCCTCGTTCCAGGTAATCGTCCCAACCCAGTTTGCCCTGATCCTCATGCGGGTTGCGCCAGGAAACGACGAAGACCGTATTGCCCTGCTCGACGCAATAGCGAATAAAGGAATTCTCCGGCTGCAGGTCAAGAATGTAGTATTTGTTGATACATGGGGGCACTAGAAGGAAGGGGCGAACGCGCACGGATGGCGTCAATGGCTTGTATTGAATCAATTGGATCAAGTCATTTTCAAAAACTACGGCGCCCTCGGTCGTAGCCACATTCTTACCAACCTCGAAGGCCTGCTCGTCGACCTGCGTGACACGTCCCTTGGCAATGTCCGAAAGCAGATTGTGCAGTCCGGCAGTCAGACTCTGGCCGTGCGTTTCAAGCAATCGCTGCTGAGCACGGGGGTTGAAGGCAAGAAAATTCGACGGTGCGTTGGCATCGATCCACTGAGATACGGAAAAGCATAGGCGCGCCTTGACCTTTGGATCCGCCTGCACGGCGCTTGCCATCTCGCGCAAGAGCTCCGCGTTAAGCAGATACGCGCGCGCCAAAAACGCAAATAAGGAACTTTGCTGCCAGGCCCGATCAGCAAAGCGCCCGTCCTTGATCGGCGCCGTTGTGCGTTCCGGGTGCTGCAGAAAATCTTCCCAAAGTGAACTGAGCCTGCTCACGTACGACTGCTGCAGCTCACTGAGCTTCTCCGGTGCAATTGTTAGCGACGGCGCAGCGCCACTCTTCTCCGATGCCGAACCCCACCATGTCAACCAGGGCGCTGGATAACCCGCGAACCCGGTCCCGGCATTAGATCCGGGCGCACTCGAATTGGTCACTGGCACATCTCCATAGCGAAATGATAGCGACAAAAGTCGCGCTTCCCGACATAGTTGATCCGCCACTGCGGATAACTTCCGCCCGGACTTTCACTCCTTATGCAGCCAAACCAGCGCCGCGTGCCGGCCGGTCACCCTATCCCTCCGAAAGCTATAAAAGCGCGCCGGATCGCTCACCGTGCACTGACCGCCGCCATAGACATCGATCACCCGTACTTGAGCTAGGGCCATTCGGGCCAACTCAAAAAGGTCTGCGTGAAACTTACCTTCGCCACCCACTTGAAAGGCGCTTTGTGCGTGCGGCAGGCGTTGCTCCATCGCTTGTAAGACTTCCGGACCCACTTCAAATTCAGTTGGCCCGATCGCTGGTCCGAGGTAGGCAATAACGCGCGCAGTCTCGTCGCCTACGGCCCGGCGCAAGGCCGTCACGGTGTTTTGGATCACTCCGCCGGCCAGCCCGCGCCAACCCGCGTGCGCAACGCCAACGCCTCGGCCACGCGCATCGGCCAAAAGAACCGGCAGACAGTCGGCCACCAGGACGCAACAGACAACGCCGATCTGTGTGCTAAAGGCAGCATCGGCCTGTGCAAGTCTGCCAGCAAGCGCCGCATCTACAACTCCGGTGCCATGTACCTGCTGCAACCAGCACGGATCCTGGGGCAATTCAGCACGCAGTCGGGCACGATTGCGCTCCACGGATTGCGCCTGATCGCCGCCCCAGGCCAGGTTCATTCCCCCGCCGCCGTCGGCAGCCGCCCAAGGGCCCAGCGAAAAGCCTCCAGGGCGCGTCGTAATCAGCGCCCGAACCTTGCTCGGAGCTGCCCATTGGGGAACGATCCAGTACGGATGCATCAACGGATTCTCGCGCGCGGGGCCCTGCGCAGGTTTGTGCCGACCGCGGGCTGGCGCGCGCTGACTTCAAAACAGCTCTTCGAAGGTGCCAGCAGTTGCTCCTCGCTTGCGCCCAGCTGGCGCATCAATGCCTGCATGTCCTCGGGCGGAGCACTCGACCAGGCCATTTGTTCCTGACGTACGGGATGCAACAATTGGAGTCGGCAAGCATGCAGCGCTTGGCGTGAGAGCCACTTTTGCGCGTGCAAAGCCGACGGTAGGTGCTTTGTATACAACGGATCGCCGATCAGGGGATGTCCAATGGATTCCAGATGCACACGAATTTGGTGCGTACGCCCGGTTTCCAGCTGGCAAGCGATCCACGAAATGATTGACGAGGATTCGGGCACGCGCCACTGTGCAAGACAACGCACAAATGTACGCGCCGACTTCGCCGATAGCGCGCGGCTCACACGAAAGCGAATCGGATTGCGCGGATCACGGGCTATCGCAGCTTCGATGGTCACGCTTGGCGCAACGGGCCCCGCGACCAGCGCCCAATATTCCCGCGTCACGGTCCGCGCTTGCAGCTGTCGGATCAAATCGATTTGTGCCGCGACCGTGCGCGCAACGACCATCAGGCCGGAGGTCCCCGCGTCGAGTCGGTGAACGATGCCAGCACGCGGCACGGCTGCCAGGCGCGGGTCGTAGGCAAGTAGACCATTGAGCAATGTTCCGCCCCAATTTCCCGCGCCCGGATGAACGATCAGTCCCGCGGGCTTGTCGATGACTAATATGGCCTCATCTTCCCACACTACGGGAAACGCAATAGGCTCCGGCTCAAAGGCGCAAACCTGCGGCGCTTCGCTGGGTGTGACAGTAATCTGGTCATCACTGCAGACTCGGGCACGAGCTCGTGCGACAACGCCATTGAGCAAAACCGCGCCTTCTTCTATCCACTTTTGTATTCGGCTACGCGAAACATCGGCAAGCTGCCCCGCCAGGTACTTATCGAGGCGAAGACCGTCGCCATCAGCGCGGACCAAGAAGCGCCGAATTGGTGACAGGCCGCCGGCAGGAAGATCGAAATCATCCGCCTCAGGCTCCAACGTTAAGGACGCCTCAAGTTCGGCGTTAGGTGAACTTGGCCCCATTGCTACAATCTCTGCGACTTTGCCTTGCACCAATTAACCCGTCCCCTCCCATGCTCTATCCGATAGCCCGCCTCTGGTGGCATCGCGCCGCTTCAGCGCTGTCTTGCAGACAGCGCCTCCGCTTTGTTGCGGTCGCGCTGTTGGCTTCTTTGGCGGGCTGCGCCGGTTCGGAGAAGGATCCTACCGCGAAGTGGGATGCGGACCGCCTGTATAACGAAGCGCGCACACAACTGCAGGCAAGCGCCTGGACCCGAGCACGTGAGCTGTACGAAAAGCTCGAGGCGCGCTACCCCTTCGGTCGGTATGCCCAGCAGGCCCAGATCGAGATTGCCTACTGCTATTACAAGGAAGGCGAAACGGCCGAAGCGATTTCGGCAACCGATCGTTTCTTGAAGCTCAATCCGACCAGTCCCAGTGCCGACTATGTATATTATCTGCGCGGACTCATAAACTTCATCGAGCCGCCGGTACTAATTGGTCCGCTAATTGGCTATCGGGTCAGCGAGCGCGATCCCAAAGCGCTGCGCGAATCCTTTGAAGCGTTCAAGGAACTGCTGGCG
>CAZSOI010000007.1:0-7842 GCA_964608115.1 uncultured Burkholderiaceae bacterium
GTCGACGCGGTGAACCAATACGCTGCTCCGATATATGCTGCGACCATCGCGGAATTTCGTCCTGGCGGTGCGCGCACGATCACTAGAAGAAGGCCCGCAGCGGCAACTGATTCGGCTACCCATTGGCCCGGTCCCGATCGAACCTTTTCGGACCATTGCACGAGATCGAGACCGAACATAGCGTGCGCGAGAATTGCGCCGAGGAGAGCGCCCAGCAGCTGCGCTGTAACGTAGGGCGCAAGCAACCGCGGTGCGAGCGCGCCGCGCAATGTCATTGCGAAGGAAACCGCCGGGTTGAAGTGCGCCCCGCTTACGGGCCCGAGCGCCTCGATCAGAATGTAAAGACCGCCGACCGTGGCCAGCGCATTGGCGAGGAGCGCGATAGCGTCGTTGCCAGCGCTCAGGCGCTGCGCCATGATCCCGGATCCGATAACGACTGTAAGCAGTAGTGCTGTACCCAGCAATTCTGCCAATATCTTTCGTGCGGTCATGACTGTGAGATTGCCAGCAAAGCTTTCTGAAGATCGTCGTTGCTCATCGATGCAAACGGCAGACTGAGGAACTGCAGCATCCGGTACCCGATGGCTTGGCGCGTCAGCTCGAAGGCATTGAGCCGATCGTTTTCCGCCGCAGTCGAAGGATCGGGATATCCCCAGTGCACCTTGACCGGGCTTCCGGGCCAATAGGGGCAGGCCTCCTTAGCGGCGCTATCGCACACGGTAATGACAACCCGCATCGAAGGAGCCGTTGGACCCGCGAACTCGTTCCAGCTCTTGCTGCGAAACCCCGACACATCGATTCCCGCACGAGTCAGAACCTCAATGGCTGTTGGGTTGATTCGCCCGCTTGGGTCACTTCCAGCGCTATATGCCCGGACGTCTTTTGCGAGCTTTGCGGCTAAATAGTTGAGCATTGCCTCAGCGAGCACGCTGCGCGCTGAGTTATGGGTGCATAGGATCAGGACGTTGGTCGTCATCGGCTAGCAACAAGAGGAGGCGCCTTTATCGAGAATGCCAAGCGGGTTGCGTCTCGAAGCCGTAGTGCGCAGCAGGCGGATTTCGGCGTGCCCGAGGCGAGTTCTTCACGAAAGACTGGAATGCTGGCCAGCGTGTGGAAATGCTCCCACGCGATTCCCTGCGGATCCGTGATCCAGTGTTTCTCGCTGCGCGCATAACAGCACGTTGTCGTGCCCTCATCGAGTAATACCATGTCGGCCGCCTGCGCTCGTGACCTTAGCTCCGCCAGCTCCTCCTCGGTATCGGTTTGGAAACCAAGGTGACCAATACCGGGTTTTGCTCCGCGCGTCGAAATGGCAAAGTTGATCCCCGGATCCTCCAGCATCCACTTGGCGTAATCGGCCTCGATGCGTACGGGTTCAGCCGCGAACAGCCGCTTGTAAAACGCAATGCTCGCAGCCAGATCATCAACGTGAAGGTGAACATGAAACCGCTTCATCTTGACTCCCTTAGCAATTGCATTCAACGTCGGGCCGCACTAGACAGGCTTCGCCCTGGCAGCAGTTCGCGGTCAGATAAGTCAGCAGGTCGTTCATATGGGCGTACGCAGCCCGATAAATAAGGTTGCGGCTCGCACGCTCCTGGGTGGCCAACCCAGCATTGACGAGCTCTTTGAGGTGAAAGGAAAGCGTCGCGGCGGGGATCCCCAGCCCCTCCGACATCACACCCGGAGTCAGGCCGAACGGTCCTCGCACGACGAGCGCACGGAATACCTCGAGCCGAATCGGATGGGCGAGCGCGGCGAGGCTGCGTATAACCTCATTTCTTTCCATATTTTCACGATAATCGAAGTATCGCTAATTTGCAACCCGGATCGGGGTCTTCTTCGGGAGTAGTCCGCTGGGTTACCGAATGGCCAGTACTGGCCGCATAGTGGCATAGCCGAGGTGGTTTGAAGTATTTGCGTACATGGACGCCCCCGGTTTGCCACATTGGAGCTTCCCGCAACCGGAGATCCAAGTTCGGCGAAGCGGTCACTCGACAGGCGACGGAGCAAGCACTACTTAGCCTGCGCAAATTTTGAGACCCGGCAATCCCGATAGCTAGAAGGCTCTCAGAACTGCCGGGCGTCAATGAAGGTCAGAACGCGTGTTGCCAGCGTCAGATTCTCGGGCGACAGCAGAACCCGAAAACTCAAAGGAAACGGCAAGAAGCCGTCGATCAGAGACGACTCTCAACAGGTGGTCGTCGCGCGATGCTGGCAACGTTCGCAGAGGCCATAATTTCCACGGTGTTTTGGGCTTCGAACGGGCCGCTGCACGCCTATCGCCACAGCAAAGCGGATATCGCAAGGTGACGTTCTTCAGGAACTCCCTTGCTTGTTCTGTTGGTCAGCTGGGCGGGTCGCAAGATCAGTTGAGGAATACGACCGCCGAGATCGCCCAACCAACGCTCAAGCCGATGACGCTACCTGCCACAACGTCGGTTGGATAATGATGAGCCGCGACGAGTCGGGCCGCTGCGAGCACGGCCACGCATAGCGCTGCGAATGGCCAAAGCCAAGGTGCGCTATGAACGATGGGCACCACAACGCAAACGAGCGTCATACAGTGTCCGCTTGGAAAGGAATAGCGGTCGAGCACCCGGGTACTGGACACCAGCGACGGGTCACGGTCAAACGGACGCGGGCGGCGCAGGGATCGCTTTAACAAGCCATGGACAACATGCGCGACCAGTGCGGCTAAAGCCGCGGCCCCGATGACCGGCCACGCATCGCCGTCAGCCAACAAGTAAACAGCGACGGCGATGGGCGCGTAGATCCAACCGTTTGCCAACACGTTCACGGCGCTGGCGCTGAGGCGCACGCCGCGCAGCCGGGCCAGCGCAGCAAAGCGCCTCACAATCTGCAATTCAAGACTGTCGAGCCGGCGCCAGCGCGGCGGCGATAAATGGGCATTCATAATCGGGGGCTCGTCCATGCTACTTGGCCAGGGCTAATCTGCGGGAGCCCAGGAAGAATATTCAAGTCGCTTTGTTTGCGTCGATGTGAGCCTCGCAGCACGCGACGCAGATTCGATCCTACTAACCGATTGTATCCGGCAATAGCGTGAGCGTATTGATTCGCAATCGCGCAAGACGGAATGGACGGCGTCAAGCAGATTGGCCCACGATGGTCCCGGTAAGACGGGCTCCCACTGAACGCGTAAATCTTCGCTGGACGCACATTGACCGCCGTAGCGAATTTCCGCCTGTCGGTCGACGGTCGCCTTGTGGCCGTCTGCATCAATTGACCGCAGCCGCTTTCTAATGACGTGCACGACCGCACCGTATGTTGGGCACCTGAGCGCTCGCGCCATGAAGCGCGTCATGCGACTCCCGGTTCGCACTTACCACCCTTGCAATCGCCAGTTGGCGAGGCAAAGATGTAGGGACTCTTATACATTTGAGTCCGAACATCGTTTCGCGAAAGCTGCTTCCAGTTTGCGTCGAACTATGGCCCTGGGGACGTGAAGAACAAGCTTGCGTCAAAGAAATGCGTGTCTTCGAAGTTCCGGTAAACGGTCTTGGCCGTCTCGCTTTTATCGAAGTCGAACGGATAGGCCGCCCACAACCGCTGCTGTCGAATCGCAACGCTTCCCCAGCACGCGACCCCAAATCGACCCGCCGTTGGGGAGTAGCGTGAGAAAACGAAAGCGACAACCCTTTTGTGAAGGTACGCATATCCCACGGGGCATCAGTGCCGTGGCTCTTCATCGCCATTTAACGAGTTTCTCGAAATCCGGCATTTGTGTTCGCCTAACCGTAGCGTTTCGCAAAGTCCTCTAGAAAATCGCACAGATGCGCTACCGCCGCTTGCGTGACGGCGTTGTAGAGCGATGCGCGGACGCCACCCAATGCGCGATGACCCGCGAGGCCGGAAAACCCGGAATCGCTCGCTTTTTTCAGGAACAATTTGTTAAGTGACATTGCTCGAAATCGGAAGCTCGCGTTCATAATTGATCGGAACTGGGCGTTCGCATGCGGCTGCAGCACATCCTCAAGACGATCGAGCGCGCCGTAGAGGCAATCGGCCTTCGCCTGGTTGATGCGTTGCATGTTGGGTACCCCGCCGATGACGTCGCGCAGCCAACGGGTCACGAGCGTTAACACGTAAATCCCGAATACCGGTGGGGTGTTGTAGTTGGAGCGATGGCTCAAATGCGTCCGGTAGTCGAGCATGGGCGGCAGTCCACCCGTAGTCCGGTCCAGAAGGGTTTCGTCGATCACGCACAGCGTTACGCCCGCCGGACCCAAATTCTTCTGGGCGTGGGCATATACAAAGGCATGCGCACTGAAATCGACCGGCTGGGACAAGAAGTCCGACGACATATCGGCAATCAATGGTACGTTAGCGAGCCGCGGCAGTTGCTTGCATTGCAAGCCTTCGACGGTCTCGTTAGAGACATAGTGCAGGTACGGCGCCCCGTCGGCCGCTTCCGGCAACGAGTGATAGGCTGTCGCCAGCTCCCCAGGTGTCGGCATGCGTCGAAAGCCGTCGTTTGCACCATCCCAGATAATCTGCAAGGGCCGCAAGCACTGGGCCTCGGCGATCGCTTTGGCACTCCAGTAGCCCGAGCGCACGTGAAGCGGTGTGGGAGCAGCTGCGGCCGCAAAGTTCATTGGAATCATCGAGAACTGAAGGCTGCTGCCACCCTGAAGAAAGAGGATGCGATGCGACGGGGGAATTGCCATGAGCCGGCGCAAGTTGTCTTCGGCCTCGGCGAGCAGATTATCGAACCACGCGCTGCGGTGGCTCATACCGAGTACCGAGAGCCCCGTCTCAGGCAACGCGATGATCGCCTGCTGAACTTCCTGCAGAACCTGGACTGGTAGTGCACCCGGCCCAGCCGAGAAATTCAGATTATTAGATCCGCGTGTGATCGCCACGGCGAAATCCGAGCGCCGGCTCGGTCCGGCCTCGGACGCAGCGCCTTGAGCCCGGTCCAGTAGCATGCGCCGGACTGCGGTATCGATTCGGTCAACGGCGGCTCGTCGATAATCCCATCGCGGGTCCTTCTCTGGCAGCGCAACGATCATGGTCGCGTTGGCCTCGAATACCACGATCTCGCCTTCGGGGCTCAAACCGAAGTCGATCCCGGCGTAATCCAGCCCGAGACGCGTCTGGATTGCACGCAGTGCGTGCATCGCCCGGCGGCCCAACACACCACCCATGTCGGTTAAAAAGTTTGCATCCTCGGTGCGGTGCTCCGCACATTCGGCCATATCCGCGCTGAAGAAGTGAAGCTTCCACTGCGAACCGACTGCCAGGTGCAAGGGGTAGAGCTGGCCATCGATCATCATCACGCGGTACTTTCGCGTCTTGCCGTCGCCGCTGCCCGTGTCGATGAACTCGATCGCAATAAGCTCATCGCCCGGCAACTGATCCAGAGCCGCGTTTAATGCCTGCGGATCGTTAACGCGGACGAAGTTTTCGCCTCCGTGGTAGCCCGGCGACCGCAGTAGCAGCGGGAAGGCAAGGCCATGACGCAATAGCGTTGCCGGCGCGTTGATGGCACTCAGTGCGGCTCGTGGCAAAGTTGCGGCGCGAGGCGTAATCACGCCGGGAATTTGCGCGAGGCGGCGCCAGTTTTCGCATCGCCCCGTGGGTGCGACGGCTTTCAGCGCATTGATGACAGGGGCCGATGTCCGGGCCAGTACGGCCTGCGCGGCGCGTAGCGCCACGGGATCTGCATCAACATCTCCGATCGCGTTGACAACGAGCGCGTGTTCCGGCAAAGGAACGTCGGCATCGTGAAATTCCGGTACGACAATCCAGGTCTGGAAGACCCGATCATCGAGGAAGCGCTCGACCGGCGCGTTGGCGCCGTTTGCTGATGCGAGCAGCAGTACACGCACAGGTTCGCTCTGGCCACGGTAGGCAAGCGGTATTACCGTGCGGTTGCGAAAACCCAGCTTGCGATGCGCGGCGGCGCCCCGTCGATCGCCCAGCCTGTCCAGAACGAACGACATGCCGGTGTGCGCATGCGCATCGGCGGGCGCGATGCGCAGTGCCGTCTCGAATGCGGAGCGCGCGGCAGCAGTCTTTTTAGTTTGATACAGCAGCAGCCCGAACGCGATATGGCTCGCTAGATCGCCGGGGTATTTTTCAACGGCGCGCTCGAGCACGATCCGAGCTGCGGTGTAATGGCGGCTGGTGATCAGATTGCGTCCCAGACTGCTCAGGACGCCGAGATGGTCCGGGTCTTTCTGCAGCGTCTGCAGGTACGCGGCCCGTGATTCCTCCTCACGCCCCAGCAAGTGCAAAGTGCTCGCGCGTTGAAACATCAGGTCGGTCGACTCGGGATCCGCCGCCAGCGCTGTATCCAGGCCGCACAGCCAGGCCTCCAGTTGCTGCCGCGGAACCCAAGCCGCAGGCGCATGCGTCCCGCGCGTGCCTTGAGGATGCGCTGCTGGCTGCGCCGCGTGATTCACGCTCCCTCCAAAGATTTGGACGTATTGTCAGCGAAACTTGAGGGAGCAGATTTGGGGATAAGCGCCAAATATACGGCGCACACTGCGGTTCTGATGCGGCCTTCTAGGACGCTTCTTTACCGCCACGTAGAAAAGTTCTGCGTACGAAATCTCCGACAACCTCTGGCCGTGCAGCGCTAAGGTGCAGACGGTTTTGTGTATTTCGGTAAATGGACGCATGGCCGTCACGGCTCCCCCCTCGCCGAGGGCGGTCGTCATCGAGCAAAGCCGATTCAGAAGGGACTATGCTTTTCTCAAGAGCGGCCGATCAGAGCTTCGTAGCCGGACACCCGCGTGCCGGCGGAGCAACTGCCATTGTCGGCGCAAAGGCGGCTTCGGCGTGATGTCGGGCGCCGCGGCGCGTATGCGCAACGTCGGCCCGCAGCGGTGATGTGCGGGAGAGCTGGGATGTGCGATAAAAGAACGAAAAGAGGAGCGTGAAGATTTGCGCCCGGGACTTGTGTCTGCTGACCTGCGATTGGCTAGGAGGGAAAGTCGGGAAGTAGTACGCTAGCGCACGGCTTTAGATCTTTTTTACTCCTCGGTTCAATAGGAATTCAGATGCCTGATACGCTGTTTCTGCTGCGCCTAGAGCATGGAAATCTGAGCAAGTTGCTCAGACTGATCGAAGACCAAGCGGCGGCTGCCGACGCGGGCATGCCGATGGACGAGGAACTGCTGAGCTTGGCGTGTGAATATTTCTCCGACTACCCGGATCGATGTCATCACCCGAAAGAAGACCTCGTGTACAGGCGGCTGAGCGAGCGCGATCCGGACTCACGCGCCGGCCTTCGTGATCTGGTCGCGGAGCACCGTCGGCTTCACGAGCTTACGGAGGCGTTTGCCGAGGCAGTGCGTCGGGTGCGTGAGGGGCCCCGAGCCGGGGAGCCAAGCCCGCAAGAAGTGATTCGAGGATTCACGCGCAGCTATCGGCAGCATATGCGAGATGAGGAAGAGCGGTTCTTTCGGCTGGCCGAGGAACGATTATCGAAGGACGACTGGGCGATTCTCGATTTCTCGATGTTTGACCGAGATGATCCACTGTTCGACCATGCGGCGGAAGACCGCTTTTCGGCCTTGCGTGAGCGGATTGAGAAACTGGCCGAGCAGGGGAAAGCGCGCCGGTCAGTACTTGATGCTGCCAACGGACTGCGAGCGCTCTCCGGGATCGAGAGTTTCAACGAGTCGATGAAATTGGTCGGACAACCCTTTCGCCTTGCTCGGTTCGCGGAGGGCGGATACGGACTTGAGCATGACCGCACGCTAATGCTTTATGTACCTGAATGTTCGGCAAAGCAAGCTGCCTGGTGTGCATTTTGCTATCTGCGCGGCCTTGGTTGGCCATGGATCCAGCAGCCCTCGCCGGCTAACCCTT
>CAZSOI010000008.1:0-11003 GCA_964608115.1 uncultured Burkholderiaceae bacterium
GCTCCTGGCCAAATACATGAGCTACGCGATGCTAGCGATCGCGGTGGATCTCATCTGGGGCTATTGCGGAATACTGAGTTTGGGTCATGGTGCGTTCTTCGCTCTTGGCGGGTACGCCATGGGCATGTACCTGATGCGTGCGATTGGGCCGCGTGGCGTTTACGGTGACCCGGTGTTGCCAGATTTCATGGTGTTCCTAAATTGGAAGGAGCTGCCTTGGTTCTGGCACGGCTTTGATCAATTCTGGTTTGCACTGCTGATGGTATTGCTCGTTCCAGGGTTGCTGGCACTGGTTTTCGGTTACTTTGCGTTTCGTTCCCGCGTATCGGGTGTCTACCTGTCCATCATCACACAAGCCCTGACGTATGCGTTGATGTTGGCGTTCTTTCGCAACGATATGGGTTTTGGGGGCAACAATGGTTTCACGGATTTCAAAGATATTGCGGGTTTTTCATTACAAAATCCGGCAACGCGCGTCGTATTGTTCTTGTGTACGGCGGGCGCGCTGGGCGTGAGCTATTGGCTGTGCCGGCGGGTAGTTTCGTCTCGCTTTGGTCGCGTGATTCAGGCTGTGCGCGACGCGGAGAGTCGGGCACGGTTTCTAGGCTACAAGGTTGAGTCCTACAAACTATGGGTCTTCGTGTTCTCGGCGGTATTGGCCGGAGTCGCGGGCGCGTTGTATGTCCCGCAGATCGGAATTATCAATCCAAGTGAATTTTCACCTACAAACTCCATCGAAATCGTCATCTGGGTTGCCATTGGTGGGCGCGGCACGCTGTACGGTGCGGCGGCGGGAGCAATTTTCGTCAATTACGCTAAGACCTACTTCACAGCCGCACTACCAAGCTTCTGGTTATACGTGCTAGGAGGGCTATTTATTCTTGTAACGCTGTTTCTCCCTGGCGGAATTGTTGGTGCAATCAGCTCGGTCAACCGGCGTCGCTCTAAACCATGATGCGCTCCAAGTCCACGTCCCCGGCCGGCCCCTTGCTGGGAATCGAGAAGGGCGTCGTCCTGTACCTCGAGGGCATCACGGTGCGGTTTGACGGATTCAAGGCACTTGATGCGCTAACGCTGTATATCGAGATCGGGGAACTACGATGCATTATCGGCCCAAACGGTGCCGGTAAAACGACGATGATGGACGTGATTACAGGCAAGACGCGTCCGGACTCGGGATCGGCGTGGTTTGGCCAAACAGTCGATTTACTGTCCCGAACGGAACCAGAAATTGCTCAAGCAGGCATCGGTCGGAAGTTTCAGAAGCCGACGGTATTTGAGCAGCACACGGTCTTTGAGAACTTGGAACTGGCGCTTGCCGGTAATAAGTCAGTTTGGAGGGCCCTGCTTACACGTCTGACGTTCGCGCAAACCGAAAAAATTGAGGCAACGCTGGACACGATTCGACTGCGTGATCGTCGCAATGATCTGGCGGGATTGCTATCTCACGGGCAAAAGCAATGGCTTGAAATTGGCATGCTGCTCATGCAGGAGCCCCAGCTGCTTCTAATCGACGAACCGGTCGCCGGAATGACCCCACAGGAAACTGAGCGCACTGCAGAGCTATTGCTTTCCCTAGCGGGCAAACATTCGATTGTTGTCGTCGAACACGATATGGATTTCGTACGGTCGATTGCGCGCCGAGTGACGGTTTTGCACGAGGGCCGAGTTCTGGCCGATGGCAACATCGACGCGGTGCACAGTGACCCGAAAGTAATCGAAGTGTATCTGGGGCAATGACCATGTTGCAGGTTCGTGGTCTGAACCAGTTTTATGGCGGTAGTCATACGCTTTGGGACATTGATTTGGCGGTGCCGCCAGGATCCTGCACGTCATTGATGGGTCGCAATGGCATGGGGAAAACGACGCTGCTGCGTTGCGTTATGGGTTTACTGCCGATAAGTTCGGGCCAGATTTTGTATGAAGGCCAGGATCTTGCGCGCTTGCCGGCGGAGCAGAGAGCACGAATGGGAATTGGCTACGTCCCGCAAGGGCGGGAAATCTTCTCGCAATTGACAGTAGAAGAGAATTTGCAAGTTGGACTCACCGTGCGTGCTCGAAACGCGCGCACGTTGCCCGAGCGGATTTTTGAGACGTTTCCGGCGCTGCGACAAATGTTGCGCCGAAAGGGAGGTGATCTGTCAGGAGGACAACAACAGCAATTGGCGATTGCTCGCGCGCTTGTGCTCGAACCCCGACTGCTCATTCTGGACGAACCGACGGAAGGTATACAGCCGGGAATTGTGCATCAGATTGGAGACGTCATATTGCGCCTAAATCGTGAGATGGGTCTTACGGTTTTGTTGGTAGAGCAAAAACTACCTTTTGCGCGCCGCGTGGCAAACCAAGTTTGTATTCTGGACAAAGGCCGGCTTGTCACTTCGGGAGGAGTCGAAGTCTTGACCGACGAACTGGTACGGCAGCATTTGAGCGTGTAATGTGTTGCCATGAGTTTTGTCGAGCAAAGCAAGCGGCGGCTTACCTCAACAAGTGCGGCAACCGCTGACCGGGGTTGGCAGGCACAGCTCGATCTTTGGTTTGAGAACCGTGACGGCAAGACGGTGCTATCGAAGCAGCGGCATGTTGGGCCGTTGATCGTGCAGCGTCCGTTTTATCCCGAGACCGATGCGTGCCACGTGTATGTTGTTCACCCGCCGGGTGGAGTAGTCGCTGGTGATGAGCTTTTGATTACCGCGCAGGTACGACCCGGCGCGCATGCGCTGATTACCACCCCGGCTGCCGGTAAGTTCTATCGTAGTGGGGGACCAACAGCGCGTTTAATCCAAGAGTTCACGGTGCAAGGAGGTTGCCTGGAATGGTTACCCCAGGAGAATATTTATTATCCGGAAGCCTTGGCGGAGGTCGGCACCCGTGTGCAGCTAAGTAGGAACGCACGGTTCGTTGGGTGGGAAATGAGTTGCTTTGGGCTTACCACGCGTGGGGAAGACTTTCGCGCCGGAGAGCTTCGGCAAAGCCTGGAATTCCAAGTCGATGGCGAGTTCGTGTTGTGCGAGCGACAACGAGTCAATTGCGATGTCATTGCATCGCGCTGCGGCACGGCAGGCAATTCGGCGATGGGCACTTTGCTGGCGTTTCCGGCAGGGCAGCCCGACTTGCACGCAGCGCGCGCCGTCGAGCTGGCGGATGTCTTGCTTGGTTGCACTTTGGTCGACGGCACCCTGGTTTGTCGGGCAATAGCGTCGCGTGCGGATCGGTTGCGGCACGCCTTTGTCTCGGTTTGGTCCGCCATACGTCCGCTGCTGGTTGGTTGCGATGCCGTGCCGCCGCGCGTTTGGGCGACCTAGAGGCAAATTGCTGGAATTGAGAAACTAAGTTTGGGCTGAGCGAATATGGAACTTACGCCACGAGAGAAGGACAAGTTGCTGCTATTTACGGCCGCCCTCTTAGCAGAACGGCGTAAGGCACGCGGACTTAAACTTAACTATCCTGAGGCGATTGCTTATATCTCTGCCGCTATACTCGAGGGCGCTCGCGATGGGCGATCGGTCGCTGATCTAATGAACTGGGGCGCAACGATTTTGCAGCGCTCGGACGTAATGGACGGAATCGCGGAAATGATTCCGGAGGTGCAGGTAGAGGCCACATTTCCGGACGGCACGAAACTTGTGACGGTCCACCAGCCAATTCGGTGAGCGCCTCGTTGGCGATGAGCGAGGGTTGCATTTCGTGATACCAGGTGAAATCATTTCGGGCCATGAGGGGGAAATTCCTCTTAATGTGGGACGTCAAACGCTGCGCATCGTAGTGGCTAACACGGGCGATCGACCAATTCAGGTTGGATCGCACTACCATTTTTTCGAAGCCAACAGCGCTCTTCGCTTTGATCGGCAGGCTGCACTTGGTTATCGGCTCAACATCGCTGCCGGTACCGCCGTGCGCTTCGAGCCCGGTCAGGAGCGGGAAGTGGAATTAGTGGCTTTGGGCGGCAATCGCAGCGTATTCGGCTTCCAGGGCAAGATCATGGGGGCGCTACCATGACTTCAATCTCGCGTCGTGCCTACATTGAAATGTTTGGCCCCACCGTCGGTGATCGCCTTCGCCTGGGGGACACGGAGCTGTTCATCGAAATTGAACGCGATCATGCGATCTATGGCGAGGAAGTGAAATTTGGCGGTGGCAAGGTGATACGCGACGGCATGGGGCAGGGGCAGCGACCCGCCGCTGAGGTTGTCGACACGGTGATCACGAATGCCGTCATCTTGGACCATTGGGGTGTTGTCAAAGCGGACGTCGGTATCAAGTCCGGTCGGATTGCCGCGATTGGCAAGGCGGGCAATCCCGATATTCAACCCGGCATCGACATAGTCATAGGAGCAGGCACTGAGGCGATCGCTGGTGAGGGTCTGATTTTGACTGCCGGCGCAATTGATGCGCACATTCACTTTATTTGCCCGCAGCAGATCGAGGAGGCGCTCATGAGCGGCGTTACGACCATGATCGGAGGCGGTACCGGACCCGCGGCCGGCACGGCCGCGACAACCTGCACGCCGGGGCCGTGGCATCTGTCGCGGATGTACCAGGCCCTCGATGGTCTGCCAATGAATTTTGGTCTTCTCGGTAAAGGCAATGCCAGTCTGCCCGCTGCGCTCGAAGAACAGATTCGAGCGGGGGCGATGGGTCTAAAGTTGCACGAAGACTGGGGCACGACGCCTGCGGCAATCGACAACTGCCTGTCGGTGGCCGATCAGTTTGACATTCAAGTCGCAATTCACACCGACACGCTGAACGAGAGCGGATTTGTCGAGGACACTATCGCGGCTTTCAAAGGGCGCGCCATCCACACCTTTCACACGGAAGGTGCCGGGGGCGGCCATGCGCCAGACATCATTAGGGTTTGCGGTGTCCCCAACGTGCTTCCATCGTCGACCAACCCTACACGACCTTACACGGTCAATACCGTCGATGAACACCTCGATATGTTGATGGTTTGTCACCATCTGGACCCCGCGATTGCCGAGGATGTGGCCTTTGCCGAATCTCGGATACGGCGTGAGACGATTGCCGCCGAGGACATACTGCATGATCTGGGTGCGTTTTCGATGATTTCCTCCGATTCCCAGGCGATGGGACGAGTTGGTGAGGTCATAACTCGTACCTGGCAAACCGCTCATAAGATGAAGGTGCAGCGAGGATCGCTCTTCCCGGACACGGCGGGTTGCGACAATTTTCGGGCCCGGCGGTACATCGCAAAGTACACCATCAACCCGGCGATTACTCACGGTATCGCGCACGAGGTTGGATCAGTTGAAGTGGGAAAAATGGCAGATCTAGTGCTTTGGAGGCCAGCGTTTTTCGGCACAAAGCCCGCAATGGTGATCAAAGGCGGAATGATCGTCGCTGCGCCGATGGGAGATCCGAACGCCTCGATACCGACACCGCAACCAGTGCATTACCGACCTATGTTTGCGGCTTTTGGGGGCGCGAGGGTTGCCACTTCGGTCCATTTCGTATCCGCCGCCGCGTACGAGGAGGGCATGGCTGGGCGGTTGGGACTAGAAAAGCGGCTTGTGCCGGTAGTTGGTACAAGGCGTGTTGGCAAGACCGACATGAAATTGAATGCATACCTGCCCCAAATTCAAGTCGATGCCCAGACCTATGAAGTGCGCGCCGACGGCGAATTGCTTACCTGCGAACCGGCCGCATCTTTACCGCTGGCACAACGCTATTTTCTGTTCTGAGCACGCGACATGTTGACGATCTCGCAACGGCTGCAGGAAGCCCGCAAGCCCGATGGACAACTAATACTGCCCTATGAAGCCAGGTGTCGCAGCCGCCTGCGCACCAAGCTGGCCGATGGCGAGAACGTGGCGGTTTTTCTGGCGCGGGGTCAAGTGCTACGGGGCGGCGAATTGCTGCTGACCGACGACGGGCGCGTTATTGAGGTCCGTGCTGCTCCGGAAGTAGTATCGACGGTGCGCGCCTCTGAGCCACTGCAGCTTCTTCGCGCAGCCTACCACTTGGGTAATCGTCACGTAGTGCTGCAAATCGGTGCTGACTGGTTGCGCTACCTCCATGATCACGTCCTCGATGATCTAGTGCGCGGTTTGGGCTTGTCGGTCATCATGGAGGAAACACCGTTTGAACCGGAGGCCGGAGCGTATGCAGTGCACGATCCTCATCGGGTGGGGTCGGTTGGCGAGGTTTCGCACCAGCACTTGCCATGAGTCATCAGCCGCCGCTCGGGGTGGTGCCGGCTGACTCAGCAGTGTTGGCAACGTCATCATTGCTACGCTTGCTTTGTCTTGTGAGTCCGGCGCTGCCCGTCGGGGCCTACGCATATTCCCAAGGACTCGAATACGCAGTTAGCGTGTCTTGGGTGCATGACGAACAAAGCGCCTTCGATTGGTTTAATGGTATTTCTCAGCATGGAATTGCTTCTCTCGATCTGCCCTTGTTGATGCGACTGCATCAAGCATGGTCTCAGGGCAACGCGCAAGAGATTAAGCAGTGGAACGAGCGTGTGATCGCGTCGCGGCAGACGCAGGAGTCGCGCGCAGAGGAATTGCATCTGGGACGCGCGCTTGCACGCATTTTAGTTACGCTTGACATTCCGGAGGCCGGCTTTTGGGAGACCGCGCGCTCTGCATTTGCGACGCTGTTTGCGCTGGCATGCGTTCGATGGAATGTTCCCGTTAGGGACACGGCACTTGGGTATTCGTGGGCGTGGACCGAGAATCAAGTATTGGCGGCGGTCAAACTCATCCCGCTGGGTCAATCCGCGGGTCAACGCTTGTTGCACCGGCTGATGGGCTGCATGCCTGGGTTGTTAGACCGTGCTGCGGCGATTCGCGATGATGAAATCGGTTCTTCTGCGATCTCCCAAGCAATGGCAAGTGCTCTGCATGAGACGCAATACAGCCGACTTTTTCGGTCCTGAAATCAACGCGGAAACTGCCTCAGTGTAGAAGCGTTATTGCATAGGCGAGCAGACCCTTCGCCCGCTTGCTTGCATCGAAAACTCCAAGCCTTAAAGCGTAACGCCTGGCGCCCCGCACATCATGAGGGAGGTCACCGACTGGAATGTCGCCTACCCTTATGAGTCCGGGCCTAATTGCGGCATCGTTCCAATGGGTTGCTGCAAGATCCGCCCTAAGGTCTGAGACAACTCGTAAAGCAAAGTGCGCTGAAAGGCTCGTCTCACGCAAACGCGTTTTGAAAACCACCACTCACAACGCACTAAGAGGGTAGCGGCCTAGGAGCCGATCACGCCATCGTTTAAAAGCGCAAATGCCGGACAACACGACTTGTGTTGCATGGTGGCTAGCGAGCCTGGGATACGGCCGCCGTGCGATGAGACAATTTACGAGCGTGGCAGATCGTTTTCGGACTTTCGCAATCATGCACTTCTGTGCTCGAGCCGTGGAACCGCAGCCAGCAGAGTGCGGGTGTACTCGTGCTTTGGGCGGTTCAAAATCTGCTCGGCGTTGCCGTTTTCGACAAGCCTACCGTCCTTCATCACGGCAATTTCTTGCGCAAGGTACTCGACGACGCCGAAATTATGTGTAATGAAGAGGTAGGCAACGCCCAAGTCATGTTGCAATTCCTTAAGCAAATTTAGAATCTGAGCTTGCACTGAAACATCGAGCGCTGATGTTGGCTCGTCGGCGACGATCAGCTTTGGCTCGACCGCCAGCGCCCGGGCAATTGCTAAACGTTGACGCTGGCCTCCAGAAAATTCATGTGGGTACCGCGTGAGCACCTCGGAGCGAAGGCCAACGCGTTCGAGCAGTGCAACGATTCGGTGCGTTCGCTGCTTTTGGGTATATTCGGGGCACAGGGAGAGTACGCCTTCTTCGAGTATTTCGTTGACGCGCATTCTAGGGTCGAGAGATGCGAACGGGTCTTGAAATACGATTTGTACGGTTCGTCGCACCTTGCGCAGCGCTTCGCCCTCGAGTTGTTCGAGCGGTTGATCCACCAAAAGTGCGGACCCGCTAATCCGGGCAGTGCCGCGCAACAGCTGCAGAATCGCCTTGCCGACGGTCGTTTTACCACTACCTGATTCGCCGACTAGCGCCAAGGTTCCAGCGGCTGGTATCGAGAAGCTGACACCGTCGACCGCCTTTACGTATCCGACGATACGTTTGAAAAGCCCCTTGCGGATTGGAAACCACACTTTGTAATCGCGAACTTCCAAGAGCAACTGGCCGACGGGTCGATCCGCTGCGAGGCCGGAGTTCTTGCCACTTTTTCGCTGGACGCTGTCCGCGGAACATGTGCCCTGGTACAAAATACAACGCACCGCATGATTGGGGTGATAGGTAATTAGCGGTGGTGGAGCTGAATGGCAGCGCTCCATGACAAGAGCACATCGGTCCGCAAAACGGCAACCGGCGAACTCGTGATCGAGTGAAGGAACGGTACCCGGAATGGAGGCGAGCCGGTGGCCGCGTTTGCTGACATCGGGCAGCGCCTCGAAGAGATTCGTTGCGTATGGGTGCAACGGACGCTCGAAAAACTCCTTTGCTTCAGCCACTTCGATGATTTGGCCCGCATACATCAAGGCAACGCGATTTGCCATTTTGGCGACGATTGCCAGATCGTGCGTGATCAAGAGCAGCGCCATTTGCTGGGCGTTTTGCAGCTCCGTCAACAGATCGAGAATCTGCGCTTGAATCGTGACGTCAAGTGCGGTTGTCGGTTCGTCGGCAATCACCAGCTCGGGTTCGGCAGCGAGCGCGATGGCGATCATTACGCGCTGCTTTTGGCCTCCGGAAAGTTGAAACGGGTAGTCGCCCACACGCCGTTCGGGTTCAGGAATTCCAACCCGCCGAAGCCATTGCACCGCTTTGGCCTGAGCCGCCTTGCCGCGCAGGCCAGTATGTCGCTCGAGCACTTCCGCGATTTGGCGGCCCACCGTCATGACCGGATTCAGGCTAGTCGAGGGTTCCTGAAAGATGATGCTGACACGACGCCCCCGATAGTCGCGCATTCGCGATTCGGCCAGCTGAGTAAGATCGACACCGTCAATATCGATGCGCCCGGCGCTAACGCGGCCGCTGTCGGGTAGCAGACGTAGTATCGAAAGGGCTGTCATGGACTTTCCACAGCCAGACTCGCCCACCAGTGCAAATGTTTCTCCGCGCTCGATTGTCAGATCGAGGGCGGCAACCGCGCGCACTAACCCGCTATCGGCGTCCAGATCAGTTGTCAGGTTCTCGATTTTCAGCATCGCCTAACGTCTAGGTAACGTCGACTCCCGAGGCCGCGGGGGCGCGCCGGGCACGGTGGACCCGAAAAGCGCGCGCCCGTGGATCGAAGGCCTCGCGTACGGTACTCGCAAAGAGTTGCAGCGAAAGTACGAGCGTTACCATGACAACAAATGCGGTAAGCAGGTTCCACCACACGGGTGGATCACGCGAAAGCTCAGTTCGCGCGCTATTAATCATGGTTCCAAAGCTGTTGGTCGTTGGATCGACCCCGACACCCACATAGGACAATACGGCTTCGAGCAAAACGAGCCCGGAAAAGTCGAGCACTGTGACAATCAGAACAACATGCATCACATTGGGAAGTATGTGGTGGCGCATGATGCCGAAGTCGGATACGCCGAAGGCTCGGGCCGCTTGCACAAAATCGAGCTCTGTGAGCTTGAGTGTTTCGGCGCGAAGTAGACGTGCCAGCGTTGCCCATCCGGTGACGCCGAGAATGACTGAAAGCAGAAACAGCCGCACGTCGGCTCGCTCGAGGCCGGTCTGGAAGACCTGAGGATTTTTGTCAATGAACACCTGAATCATCAGCACGAACGCTGCAATAAGTAGCACGGATGGGATCGAAGAGAGCACCGTATACAGATACTGAATGGCATCGTCGACGCGGCCCCGAAAGTAACCCGCCAGAATTCCGAAGATGACCGCAAAGGGCAGCGTTGCAAGCGTTGCCAGAGAGCCAATGACGATCGCCGTCCGAACTGACTTGATCGCTTGAAACAAAATATCGTTGCCTGTCTGATCGGTGCCAGCCACGTGATAGTACGGCCACAAAGCAGCAATCCAGCCGAAAGCGATTATCAAAAGGGATGCGGTTTGCAGCATCGCGCGCCATGGAACACCGGTTTCGCGCTGTCGGATCGCGCGCAACGATTGGCGAATATTGTTGCCGACTAAGCGAGCACGGAAGACAGCGACAGCAACCCATAGCAGGGCAGTGGCAAGGGCACCGCCCGAGAGACCGAGCGCTGAGCGCATCGCAATGTCTGGCACCCAGTCACGGTCCGTATCCTTTAAATGCGCGCCGCCAAACTGCAGGCGTGGAAAGTCGCGCACCGTCTTACCGTTAACCAGCATGGACTCTTTGGAGTATTGGTGCGTGCCGAGGGGCACGGAATAGGTTTTCTCGACCGACTCACGTCGACCCGCAAGCAGTACGTCGATGAGCGAGTACGTGCGTGGTGCATACGCTCTTGGGGCATCTGGGGCTGCGTCAGGCACAGGTGGAAGAAGGGGGCGGAAGTGGATCGAGTCGAGTACGGAGATGGAAACAAACAGACCTAAGACGACCGCCGCGGACATTGCAGCTGGATCGCGCACGACGGTACGCCAGGTCCGACGCAGGGTCGGAGTGCGCCGCGCATGCCACGTATACAAAGCAATTGCAGCCAACAGCAGGTACAAGACAACGTCGGTGGGCAGAAAGACCGGCTTAGGCATCGTTGCTTTAACTCAGACGGATGCGGGGATCGGCAACCGTGTAGGAAATATCGGTCAGAATCAAGCCAAGAATGTAAAGGACCGAACCGACAAACACCATCGAGCGCACGATAGCGAAGTCCTGCGCGTTGATCGCGTCGATTGTGTAGCTGCCCAGCCCAGGTATCCCAAAGAAGGATTCCATAATTAGCGCACCGAGAAAAAGCAGGGGCAGCACCGCGACCGTGCTCGTCAAAATCGGCAGCAGGGCGTTGGGAAAGACATGGCGAAAAAGCACAGCCGCTTCCGCGAGTCCCTTTGCGCGCGCGGTGCGCACGTAGTCTTTTCCGATCT
>CAZSOI010000009.1:0-6467 GCA_964608115.1 uncultured Burkholderiaceae bacterium
ACTCGCGAACGTTGCGCAGCGCCGCGGCGGGATCTTCGTAGCCAAGGACGCTGAGCACGCCGCCGACTTGTTCGAACATCGAATCGAGCTCGGGCAGTTCCGTGCGTTGTCCGGGACTGCGGAAGAAACGGTCAAGTCGCAGTTCGGCCTCCCGCAGCAGGGTCGCCATTTCGTTGACCACGGTGTCCATCGACGAGCGCTCCTGGGCCCGTCGCGCCAGCTCGGCGATCCAGTCCGGTGCCTCGGGCAAGGCCTGGCCCCGCGCGGCACGCACGATGCGCTCGATCATTGCGTCGGCGCGCTGCTCAAATTGCGCATCAGCCTGCAAGGAACCGTCGATTCCGGTCTCGAGCAGCAGCAACGCGGTAGCGACCTCCATGCCCAGCGCCTCGCGTATCTGCGGCGTCGACGAGGGCAGCACCGCGGTCGCTTCGCTGATGCAGCCCAGCACGCGTGCGGGGGCCGAGGCCCCAAGACGCATTGCGCTGGTTTGCGCGCGGTTGACCTCTGTGCGCAGGCGGGTCGCCTCGGGTGGGTCGCTGACGATCAGCTGCCCCCAAAGCAGCTTGCACTGTCCCAGCGCCTCTTTGAGCGATGTGAGCGCTTCGGCGTCGATCGTGGTGAGCGTGGCGCGCTCATAATCGGGCGGCATGAGGGTGGAAAGGCCATACAGTTGCTTGACTTGGGCAACGCGCTCGATGCGCTCGTCGGCGCGCCCGACGTGATACAGCGCGTCGATCATCAGACGCTCGGCCACCGCGGGACCGCCTTCGATCTGCCGACGCAGCTGCTGGTTTAAGCGCGCCAAAAAGCGCTTCAGATCCTCATCGACAGGCAATTGGGAGGATGCAAGCGCCTCGAACAGACCGCGAACCACCCACCAAAAGTTGCGCGCCAGGCCACGCTGGGGTATCGCTTCGAGGTCGGCGATCGCATCGCGCATACGCGCGCGCGCCTGAACATTTTCGGGATCGCGCAAAAAGCGCAACAGTCCTTCTTCGTAGTGCACCCTACGAATGCGCAGATCATCGGCACTGAAAGCGCGCACCGGCATCTGATGAAACGGTGGGCGCCGGTGTAAATCGGGAAATATGAGGTCGGCGGGATGCACGCGCGGCGCGCGCAACAAGACCAGAATCTCGCGGTAGTACGGAAACAGGCGAATGGGTGGAATCGCGGACCCGGCGAGTAGTCCTTCGAGATAGTTGCGAACCGCGCCTACCGTCGCATCGACAACCCGCACCGCGGCGGGAAGACACTCCCCTGGTTCGGATTCCCAGCGCCGCAAAAGCTGCTCAATGGCCTCGGTAACCAGAGTCGGACCGCGCAAATCGAGCAACTGCAACGCGCCACTGACTTGATGGATTTGTCCGCCGGCGCTACGCAACCGATCGACGTCCGCCTTATTGCCAAGAAATCCCTTGATTGAGGAAAGCGCTTCGGAAAGCGATGTGCGAATCTCGTCAATGACCCAAGCAAGCGGCGCCACGTCGGTCGTGCTAGGCGCGGGCACGACGCTGTCCGCGGACTCGTTAGGTTCTTTCATCGCCGGTACTCGTTGGGCAGGCGTTGCGCTCGCCCCGTTAGGCGGCGACGCGGAAGCGTGCGACCGAAGCCTTGAGCTCACGTGCTAGTGCTGCCAGCTGGCCGATCGACAGCGCGGTCTGCCGCGTGCCTTCGGAGGTCTGTTCGGTAACGGCAAGAATGTGTCCGATGGATTTGGATACGTCACCTGCGGAGCGGGCCTGCACCGATGTGGCCTGGGCAATGCGTTCAATCAGTTCTGTTAACTGGCGTGAAACGCGGCCGATTTCTGCCAGTGCAGTGCCAGCGGCGTCCGACAGCCGCGTGCCTTCGACCACACCTTGCGTACTTTTTTCCATCGCCACGACGGCGTCTTGCGTGTCGGTTTGAATTGCGCGCACCAGTGCGCCAATTTGTTTGGCTGCCTCACCTGAGCGATCGGCTAGTCGCTGCACTTCCTCGGCGACCACGGCAAAACCGCGGCCGGATTCGCCGGCGGAGGCCGCCTGAATGGCCGCGTTCAGGGCCAACACGTTGGTTTGCTCGGTAATGTCCGAAATGAGCTCAACGATCTCACCGATCTCCTGCGAGGATTCGCCCAAGCGCTTGATGCGTTTGGACGTCTCCTGAATTTGTTCGCGAATCTCGTTCATGCTGGAGATCTGGTTGTACACCGCGCGCTGGCCCCGCTCGGCCGCTTCCAAAGAAGCCCGCGCCACCTTAGCCGACTCCCCCGCGCCGCTGGACACATCGCCAATCTGGTTGGCCATTCCCAGCACGCGCTCGCCGGTATCGCGGATTTCGCGACTTTGGGCGTCCGATGCCGCGAGCAGCCGCGTGGCGATGTCGCGCGACTGTGAGGCCGCGTTCGTAACCAACTCGGAAGTCTGGTTAATCCGCCCGACCAGGGCACGCAATTCTTCCACCGTATAGTTGATCGAATCGGCGATGGCGCCGGTAATGTCCTCGGTAACGGTTGCGGCCACGGTGAGGTTGCCGTCGGCGACTTCTTGCAGTTCGTTCATCAGCCGCAAGATCGCCGCCTGGTTTTGGTCGTTGCGCCGCTTGGCCTGTTCCTCCAGCCGCTGGGCCTCTGAGCGCCCGCTTTCAGCCTCAAGTGCCCGGCGTCGAGAATCGACCAGCAACAATCGCACCACCGCGACAGCGGCACCCAGCGCCAGCAGCGCAAATCCGCTCATCAACGCGTAGTAGACCCAATGCGAGCGCTGCTGCGCTGCGAAGCGCTTGCCCAAGTCCACGCTCTGGAACCGCAATGGCTCGGCCTCGGCAACGATCGTGATCTGGGCATTACGCGCCTCTGCAAGCGCTTGCGGACTCACGTTTGCGTTCGTAACCGAGACCGCGATCTCGCGGTAGTAACGCAGCAGTTCCGCCAGTTTGGCGCGCGTTTCGCCATCGCTGGAGGCGAGCAGCGATTGTGCCAACTCCGGGAAGGCCAGAACGTCGCGTCCGAGTATGGTCGCATCCTCGGCGTGGGCCGCCTGGCTCGATGCGATCACGTTGGCGTTTTTGGAGATGCGCTGGTTCAGGGAAACGAGTTGTTCAGCGGTTGCCACCTCTCGAGTGGAGGCGCTGTGGCGCAACTTCTCGGCAGCAATCGCCTCGGTCAACTCGGCCAGGCGCGGGCCGTTCTCATTGATCTTGCGCGCGATCTCGCCAAAATCGACCAGGGCTTTGCGTGCCGATGCAATCACCGTTGCCGCTTCGTAGGTTGTCTGCCAGCGGTCTTTTAAGGTGCGCAAAAAAGGCGCAAGAGCGGGGGAGGTCGGCGCCATGTAGTCGTTGCTGTCGCCGTCTTGTAGCAGCTTCACGTCGGCGTTGACCTGGTCGCGGCTCTCGAGCATCTGGTCCATATCGTCGGGAGCGCCCTGAACGGCGCCGGGTGCCGCCTTGGCAAGCCGTTGGGTGTGCATGAGGATGTCGCCGATCAACGCGATTTGTCGCTCTTCCGACCCGGCGTTGCGCGCGCTCAGCCAGACAAATAGCGCCGCGATGAGGAAAAACAGCAAACCGATCGCGGCGATCGATTGGACCAGCTTCTGGTTTTTCTCCTGACTGGAGGGCTCACCGATCGGGGTGACAGTGCTCTTGAGCGCACCTTCTTCGCCAGGCAGATCGACCGAAAAAGGCGAGTCGATCTTCTGCGTCGGGGGCACGTCGGTAAAGCGCGGACGAACACGGCGCTCGGGCGAGCGGTCGCTGCGCTTGGTTTTGCTGCGAAATACACCAAAATCGAGAGCCATCCTAACTCCGGCTAATTACTTATGCGCAAACGCTGCGCATTGCAGCGCCAATCTCGCCACAGCGTCACACGCCGATACTCGTGAACTCCTCATAGGAGGTCAGACCCTTTAGGTCGAGTTCCACCAAGCGGGTGCCGTCGATGTCGCGAAAAGCCTTCGACTCCCAGGGGCGTGCGCGTTCGTGTACCGGCCCCAGGGATTCAAGGTCTTTGATGTTGCGTAATCCGAACGCGCGCGTGATGAGCAGGCCGACGTTGAACTTCAGAGCCTCATTGAAAACCACCAGTTGCTGCGCGTCTTCCGGGGCGATTGGTTCGCTGCCTGCAAGGCGCAATAAGTCAATCACACCGATCAAACGCCCTCGCACGTTGGCTAGACCTAAAAACCAGGGTTTGGTCCAAGGCACCGGGGTTACGGGGGGCGCAGCCACGATTTCCCCGGTGTTGTTCATGTCAAGCAAGAAAGCCGAGTTGCCAATACGAATGGCCAGGCGTGCGGGCTCAGCCGCGGGGCTGGGCGCAGCCTGCAAGCGTGCCGCAAGTTGCGCGGAAAAGTCGCGCAGCTTCCCCGATTTCCTGGCGTCGTCCAATTCGCTGCCTCCTACGCGGTCGTCGCGAGTTTCCATGGATCGGTCAGCGCGAATCGGGCGGCACAAGCGAGCGGTCGTTCGCGCATCTCTTCTCCGTGGCGTTGATCCGGGCCTGGCGGCTGCTTTAGCCCAACGCTGCAATCTTGCCCAACAATTCTTCGGGCTTGACGGGCTTGGTGACGTAATCGCGGGCGCCTTGGCGCAATCCCCAGATACGGTCGGTCTGCTGGTTCTTGCTGGTGCACATGATCACGGGAATGTTTTGCGTGACCGGATCCTTCGATAGGTGGCGCGTGAACTGAAAACCGTTAAGACCCGGCATGACGACGTCCATCAGGATCAAATCGGGCAGCTGGTCCTTCAGACTGCTCATCGCTTGCTCGGCACTTTCCGCTGCGGTGACCATAAAACCGTTTCGGGACAACAACTCGTTGAGAAAATAGCGCTCGGTTGGCGAGTCGTCGACGATCAGGATTTTGCGTATCGGCATGGCTGCGTTCTCCGGCCCGGCCGCAGTTACGCGCCGAGCATGGCGTGGTTGATGGGCTCAGTTCATGGAGTGCTGGCGTACGACGGTGAGCAGGCTATCTTTTGTAAAAGGTTTGGTCAGGTACTCCACGGAACCGACCATGCGCCCACGCGCGCGATCAAATAGCCCGTCCTTGGAAGAAAGCATCACGATCGGCGTGTCATGAAAGCGCGGGCTGCGCTTGATCAGGGCGCAAGTCTGATAGCCGTCCAGGCGCGGCATGAGGATGTCGCAAAAAATGATGTTGGGCTGGTGATCGTTGACCTTGGAGAGTGCTTCAAAGCCGTTTTGTGCCAGGATGACCTGGCAGCCGGCCTGCGTGAGAAAAATTTCGGCACTGCGGCGGATGGTGTTTGAATCGTCGATGACCATCACCTTCTTGCCGCGGATATCAACGGCGTCCAACGCAGCTGTCATTCAGCGACCTCCCCCTGAAAAATCCTAAGGAAAACGATGCGCACGTCTTGCCTCACACCTCGATCAGTTCAAAGTCTTCCTTGCGTGCACCGCACTCCGGGCACACCCAGTTCGGCGGAATTTCCTCCCAGCGCGTGCCGGCGGCAATTCCCTCCTCCGGGACACCCGCGGCCTCATCGTAGATCCACCCACATATCAAGCACATCCAAGTGCGCGTCGCCACGGCAGTCGTCATTTTCAATGGGCCCGTAAGGATTTCGCTACCATATTAAGTTCGCGATCATAGCCCGTGAGAGCCCAGTGAGTCCGCTTTGCCGGGGGCGAATTCGGTAGCGAATCAAGGCTTTGGAAAGCGATCGCGGGAGCTTTCCCCAGCCCGACAGTCAACAGGACAAGATGATGAGTAAAACGGCCAAGGCCGATGCCAGTGCGGCGCTCTTTGCCCGCGCTCAGATTTGCATACCCGGGGGGGTCAATTCGCCCGTGCGCGCCTTCCGGTCGGTCGGGGGCACGCCCCGGTTCATTTCTAAGGGGCAAGGCCCCTATATTTGGGATGCGGACGGTCGGCGCTACATCGACCTTGTCGGATCCTGGGGCCCGATGATCGTCGGTCACGCTCACCCGATGGTGCTGGATGCGGTGACTCGCGTGGCACGCGAGGGCCTGTCTTTCGGCGCGCCAACAGCCGCCGAGGTCGAGTTTGCCGAGCGACTCGTGCGCCTGCTGCCGTCCATGGAGCAGGTGCGCCTGGTCTCCTCCGGGACCGAGGCAACAATGAGCGCGATTCGTCTGGCGCGTGGCTTCACGGGTCGCGCCAAGCTAATCAAGTTCGAAGGTTGCTACCACGGCCACGCCGATAGCCTGCTTGTGAAGGCGGGCTCTGGTGCGTTGACCTTTGGCAATCCGAGCTCCGCGGGTGTACCCGCCGAGACGGCGCAGCACACGATCGTGCTCGACTACAACGACTGCCAGCAGCTCGAGGACGCGTTCGATCGCATGGGATCGCAAATTGCGTGCGTGATTGTCGAGCCGATCGCCGGCAACATGAATCTGGTGCGCTCCAGCGCACAATTTCTGCAAACCATGCGACGGCTGTGTTCCCAGTACGGCAGCATCTTGATCTTCGATGAGGTCATGACCGGTT
>CAZSOI010000010.1:0-1938 GCA_964608115.1 uncultured Burkholderiaceae bacterium
AGCACGACGGCAACGGCCGTGGCGACCATGAGGGCGAAGTTGCCGATCTCGGGAATCATTGGGCTTTACCGGCGGCAGTGCCCATGGGCGCCTTTGCCCCGGGCTGAGCAACGATGAGTGTCGAGGTGGAGTCGGGCTGACCGCTTCGAGCGCGCTTTAGCGCATCGGCCGCTTCGGGCGGCATGTAGTTTTCGTCGTGCTTGGCCAGCACCTCGGAGGCGTGAAATACACCGTCGCTTTCGAGCCGGCCTTGCGCGACCACGCCTTTGCCTTCGCGAAACAGGTCCGGAAGAATGCCCTCATACGTCACCGGAACCGACTTGGCCGTGTCGGTAACGGTGAAATGAACCGTAGTGCCGTCGCGGTGCACGCTTCCTTGTTCGACCAAGCCACCGATGCGAAAGGCCCGGTTTCGGGGCGCTTCGTCCGCGGCGATCTGCGAAGGGGTGAAGAAAAACACCAAATTGCTGCGAAAGGCATTGATGATCAGGGTCACCGCCACGCCGGCCGCTGCCAGTCCGGCAAGCACCATTGTCAGTCTCTTGGTTCTGGGTTTCATCGCTACGTAAGCGGGAATTTCCCGCAGGGGTTCCTGGAACGGCCCGGGCGCCGAGGTGGGTCATCCCCGTGCCGGGAGCACGAAAACCGCTATTGTCGCTCAAACGGGGAACCCCTTTTATGGGGTCTTTCGCGCTCCGGATTTGGGCAGGCAGCCACCTTGGGGCCGCTCGTTGCGCCACACGGCCCCAGCGCCCTGATGGTAATTCAGATCGAACCGGCATCCAACGCCATAACAGCGGGTAGCCGCAGCGTGGTTTTGGTTTGACCCAAGATTGGGTGGGCGCCCCGCAGGTGTCGCGCCAGCGCTGATGCGGCGAATTTCGGTCACCAGCAACGCGCGCGCGTATGCTGGCATTGTCTGGAGTGTTCGTCGTGGTGGGTAGAGGATGGATTCGCCGCAGCAGGTACCGGCAATGGCGCAAGCAGGATTGGCCGCGCCGCGGCACACCGTGCGGGCGGCTTGCCCCCACGATTGTCCGGACACCTGTGCCATGCAGGTGACCGTGGAGTATCAGGCAGGGCGCCGCGTCGCGGTGCGCGTTGCCGGCGATCCAGACCATCCGCCAACGGGTGGGACGCTGTGCACTAAAGTCAGCCGTTACCTGGAGCGCACCTATCACCCCGAGCGCGTGCTCACGCCCCTGCGGCGTATCGGCAAAAAGGGCGAAGGCAAATTCGAAACGCTCTCTTGGGAACGCGCGCTTGGAGAAATTGCACAACGTCTCGGTCAGATCGCCGCGCGCGATCCGCAAGGCATTGTGCCCTACAGCTATGCCGGCACCATGGGTCTTGTGCAGGGCGAGGCGATGGCGCAGCGCTTTTTCAACCGCCTCGGCGCAAGCCGCCTCGATCGCACCATCTGCTCCAGCGCCGGTGCTGAGGCCCTACGGTACACGCTGGGCGGGCGCATCGGCACCGACATGGAGCAATTTGTCAACAGCCGACAGATCATTTTCTGGGGTGCCAACGCGGTCGCGTCGAATTTGCACTTGTGGAGTCGTGCGCAGGAGGCCAAGCGCCGCGGCGCGCGCTTGATTGCGATTGACCCGTATCGGTCTCTCACGGCCGAGCGCTGCGACCAGCACATAGCGCTGCTGCCTGGCACCGATGGTGCACTGGCGTTAGGGATCATGCACGTGCTGATCCGTGAAGGCTGGTTCGACCGGGACTATATCGAGCGCTATACGCTGGGCTTCGAGTCGCTGGCGCAGCGGGCCCGACATTTCGATCCGACGCGCGTGGCGCAAATCTGCGGCATCGGTTCTGGGGCAATCGAGACCCTGGCGCACGCGTACTGGGAGGTGCGCCCAACGGCCATACGTCTGAACTACGGTATGCAACGTGCGCATGGCGGCGGCAACGCGGTTCGCGCCATCG
>CAZSOI010000011.1:0-5547 GCA_964608115.1 uncultured Burkholderiaceae bacterium
GCTTAGGTGCGCATTGTGTTGTCAGAAAGCCAACGCGAGCGTTTCAAGCAAGTTCTCGAAACCCGCATTGCGGAATTGGAACACGCGCTAGCCACCGCCGAACAAGAGGCGCGGGAAGGGGCGGCGAAGCATGCCGATCCGGCGGATCAGGCGGCGAGCGAATATGAAAGGCAATCTCTCGTCCACCAAGCGGCAACCGCTCGGCAGATGATTAAGAACCTCACCCAAGCTTTGGAACGGATGCGGCAGGGGACTTTCGGGGAGTGCGCCGAATGCGGCGGCGACATTGAACTGAAGAGGCTCGAAGCCATCCCGTGGGCACGCTACTGCGTCAGGTGTCAGGAAGCAAGCGAGAGGGGCTGACGCTTGATCCGGTTGCACCTGCCTAGAACTTCAGCCCCAACGCCTTGGTCGTGAATTCCACGAGCGGCAGCATGGCCCGGCACGCAGCGGCAATCCCGCATGAGCGCCGTCCACCACGATCTCGGCGGAAATCTCAGCGCTACACAAGGCTTGCGAAGGACACCTATCGCTACGAAAGCAAAACTGGGGGACAGCGGTTGAATGGTAAGCTCGGGAAACTTGACCCAAGCGGCAATGACCGACTCGCTGCTCCCGACTTGGATGTCGAGACGCCCGATCGGCAGGGTGTTGGTGGCAGGCGTCAACGCGAGATCAATGTCGTCGCAGCCATGGAGGTCGCGCAACTCCCCGCCCAAACCGCGCCACACTCCACGGCTCTCGACGCCGACGCTGAGCGTCTTCACATCGGTTCCGATGGTGCACTCAACTTGGACTTGGTGGGTGAACCAGTTGTCATCGCAATAGATTTCGTAATTTGCCAATACCGGCCGGTGATCCTTGAGCACTCCGACAACCGTTCCCTTGGGCTGGGATTATGGTCCCGGCCCGGCTCAAAAAGGCTGGCTTCTCAAACCCGGAGGTGTCAGCTCCGCCACGACCGACACCGATCAACCTGCGTTTCCACAGGCTGCATACCTGCGCGGCGGCAGATCGCTGCCGAGCTGAAGCGCGCGACATTCATTGCACGATCGCCCGAGAGCACAGTCCGATTCCTTGCAGGTCGAAGGCAGCTTTCATCACGATGCTTTACTTGTGTGGTCAGCCCTCCCAAATGATTTCAATGATTTCCTCGACAGCCTTTTTGAGATTTGCGAGATCTTTAGCGATTGCTTTCTGGATCGTCCGGGCCGAAGCTCCTTTCCGTGCCATCTCATCGATTTTCTTTAGCATGGCATTAGCGGTTTTCGTGCCCAACTTTTTGCGCAGCTGTGATCGAACATCTTTCTTTATTTTTACCGATTTCTTGGTTGGCATCACTATCCTCCTTGCTTCTATTTTGTTCAAAGTGCAGACCCACTACTCAGCTGTCATCCAACGGCCGAGACAACATCGAAGGAAGCTGTGAATAGACGTGGATACATTTCAGGGTGCCGCGGGCCGGCGCACATTTTCTGATCGTGCCGCAATACGTCTGGTCGTCGAGCCCGGGGAACGGACATCTAGGGCAGTCGGTGATGGTGCAACGATCGCAGCCACGCCTTTTCTCCGCCTCCCGCGCGAGTTCTGCGAAGCGCCTGAGCAAACACTGCTTCGACTGTCCAACTTGTCCCAATGGATCGCCAAACCGGCAGCAACGTACTTGGCCCTGATCATCTACCTCGATTCTGTCGAGTGTGCTGCAGGACGCCGCCCCTTTCAGCCAGCGGCCTGGGTACCGCAGCCTTGGTGCAGTCGGCATGCGCCACAACGGGGAACCCCCACTCGCAGCCTCAATACGGCGTGTCAGGCGGGCGAACTCGGCCGACAACAGCAAATCGGGTGACGTTTCGCAACTTTCGCACGATGTGGGTATGCCTCGCAACCAGGCGAGCATCGGCGACGGCTCTTCGCTTGTGGTGATCGAAAGCAGACGCGGTTTGTATGCTAGATAGCTGTCGACAACGGAACATGCGATCAGGTACCGGCTAGTCCCGTTACGGGCATCCTTGCGCTCGACTTGCACGTAATAACGCGCCGGCACAAGGTGCTCCGAGATGGTGCGTCGGTCGCGCTCAAACTTGTGCTCGCGGCTGCGCTGGCAGGAGGCATGGTAGAACTGCAGGACGAGCCCGCCGACCGCGAGCACGTCGTGGAGCCACTCCGCTGTTTCTGCCTTCAGATCGTCGGCCTCGACGATGGCGGTACTTATGCTGTTTCCGCCCGCACGAGGCGCTTCGCAATCGTGAATTGCATCCGCGACCAAAGTGCGGATCATGTTCGCTTGGTTTTTCAGGATGCATTTCGGACGCGGGCGCAGGCTGTAGACATCGTAAGCATGTGCCTTTGTTTCGGGCAGGCCCATCTCGTCTATCGAACAGGCGATACCGTAACGGCCGTGGGTATCCCACAAAGGTGTCCCGGGATATAACTTCAAAACATTGTGCGCGTAGTAGTCGATGGGGAGCGTTGCTAGGTAACGGAGGGTGGCTTCTCCGTCCGACGCAGTCTCTGTGGGCAAACCGAGAATGATGCTGACCCCGACGCGCAGGCCGATCTTCTTAGCGGAAATCACGGCTTGCCGGAACTGGTTGATGAATTGTCGCTCCGGCGTGAGGTCATGGTCCGGCCAGTCCGGGGGCCGCACTTTGCCCGTAGCGCGGAGCACAGACGGAACAGCGCTTTCCAAGCCGAAAGCAATGCTGTCGAAGCCGGCGGCTCGCATCAGTTGCAGCAGTTCGCCGTCGACTGCGTCGGCGCGAGTTACGCAGGACAGCGTCAAGTTCCAACGGCGGCCGATGATGGCTTCGCACAAAATCCTTGCGCGACCGGGGAGCAAAGTGAACGTGTCGTCGTGGACGCGCACACGATACTGGTGTCCGGTCCGCCGCTGATGCGCGGCAATAAACTCCAGTTCCGCCAGCACACGCTCCACGGAATGTAGCCGGAGCTTTCTGCGCCCGAGCGCCGCGAAACAACAGTATTGGCAGCGATGCGTGCAGCCGCGTCCGGTAAGCAGGCCAGTGCGGCCGTCCGGCAACATCCCGCTGAGATAAGGCGAGGGCGTTGCATCCAGTGCCGCGTGCATTGAGACCGCGGTGCCGCTCACAAGCGGCACGTCTCCGGTGCAGATAATTTCGCCGTCTCGTCGGAAAGCCACGCCCGGCTGCTCAAGATTGGGAAAGACGCCGGTGAGTAGATTGCCTAGAATCGGCGGCCCTGTTTCTTCCGCCTCCCCGAGGATGCACAGGTCGATCTCCTTGTGTCGCGCCAGCATCTCCTTCGCGCTAAAGGCGACGCTGGGCCCGCCAAAGACAATCTTGGCGCATGGCTGCTGTCGCTTGATGCTGCGCGCGATCGAGAGGCAGAGCCCGAAGTTTCTGTCGTAGGCGGTGAACCCAACAATTCCGGGCCTCAAGGCAAGCAGGTCACGTGCCGTTTCCGCGATCGTGCCAGGATTCGGATTGATATATTGGCAGCTAGTGATGCCACGTCGGGCGAGCACCGCCCGCAGATAGGCCACTCCGAGATGGCTCGCGAACGAACCCGAATTGCCCTTCGCAGGAGGGAAAGCGAACACAATGTCGTGCGCGGAGGTCAACACGGGCACCTCATGGCGGCTGCGTCTTAATCGAGAAGATTCAGCCTGTGCAGCAACTGGACATACCTTGGGTCGTTGCGGAGGTTGTTCAGCAGCAGGTCGGTCTTGAGCAACATCAGCCCGCCATCGTGCTGCCGCTGTGCGCGGTATAGCCATTCGAACGCGTGATCCACTTCACCACGATAGGCGTACACCTGCGCGATCTGATAAGCGCAGTCATTGGGAGACTGTGAAATTAGAGTTCCCAGAGCCACATCGGATTCCTGACGCCGTCCAAGCGCGTGGTAAGCAAGCGCCAATCCAAGGTCGTGCAGACATCCTGGCGGCTCCTTTTCCATCTCTTTTAGCGATTCTGTTTCCTGTTTCTGCGCGAGATAGACTTCACCCCAGGTCTCGTGTACCCAGACGTTGTGTGGGTTCAGGTCGAGGGCGTTTTGGAGTGCGACGGCTGATTCTTTGTAGCTGCCCAAGTCTCGTAAGTTCTGTGCGAGCTGCAGGTATCCCGCCGGCGACAGCGGATCCAGCCGGAGTGCTTGTCGCAGGAGATCAACGGCCTCTTTCTGGTGCCCTAGGCATTTTGCGATAGAACCGTTTTGGAGCAGGTTAGCGGCGTCTCCCGGGGCCAGCTCGCGTGCTTTCTGCAGCGTTATCTCGGCCAACCGGCAATTCGAATCGACTCTTGATTGAATGAAGCTTAAGACGCGGTAGCCGTCCGCGAGATTCGGATCCAGATCGATCGCAGTCACGACATCGCGCCTTGCTCTTTCCGTCGCCTCTGGGTAATTGATCCATGCCATCCCACCCGAGTTCAGCGTGAGGTTCGCACGCCACGCGTAAGCGGCGGAATATTTCGGATCGGACTGTATCGCTCGGTTGAAATATTCAAGGCCCTTAATCGCCGAGCTCTTGTCGCCCATTCGCGCGAAGTATCGCCCCTGCAAAAACTCCTGGTAGGCATCGGGGTTGGGTGCCCGCGATTTCAACAGAGCTACAGATCCTCCAGAAAGCAGCTTGATCTGAAGAGCCGTCGTCACAGCCTTCGCGACCTCATCCTGCACGGCGAAAATGTCGGTGACGTCGCGGTCGTAAGATTCCGACCAAAGATGAAAACCGTCTTTCGCCTTGACGAGCTGCGTCGTGATGCGAACCCGCGGCCCTTCTCTTCGGACGCTTCCTTCCAAGACGTTTTCCGCGCTCAATTTCTGTCCTATGACCCGCAGATCTTCGTTCTTGCCCTTGAATTGGAACGCCGAGGTGCGCGCTACAACATTGAGGTTCGGGACCTTGGCAAGATCATTAAGGATTTCCTCGGCGAGACCGTCGGAGAAGTACTCCTGATCCTTGTCCCGACTCATGTCCACAAAAGGAAGCACGGCGATGGAAGGCGTCACAGGCGCGGCTGGCTCGATTCTGCCGGCGCGTCGCCAGAGCCAGAAGGCGGCAACGGCCGCAATCGCCACGAGCGCGACCACGGAGACGACAGCCTGCACTCGCCGTGGGCCAGCGCGGCCGGTTAGCACTGCGGCAGGCGCCACCGCCGAGACCGACGCCAGCCGGCGCAGATCAATCGCAATCTCCGGCGCTGATCCGTAGCGCAGCGACGACTCCTTCTCCAGGCATTTCAGGATGATCGCTTCTAGTCCCGGTGAAAGTTTGGGATTGAGCTTCGATGCCGCGGGCGTTTGTTGGTGCAGGATGGCGTCAATCAGTGCTGGGCCTGAGCCGGGGAACGGGCAGCGGCCAGTAGCCATCTCGTACAGCACGCAGCCAACCGCCCAGATGTCGGTGCGGGGATCCGTTTTCTCAGCCAAGAGTTGCTCCGGTGCCATGTAGGGGAGTGTGCCGGCAAACGAGGGCGTTTGCGTCTCGCTCGCCGTGAGCGCCGTCGGGCTGGAAGGTTGCACGATGCGGGCTAGGCCGAAATCCAGGATCTTCAAGCGCCCGTC
>CAZSOI010000012.1:0-5078 GCA_964608115.1 uncultured Burkholderiaceae bacterium
TCAGCGGTATCCGCGCTGCTATGTTTTCATAATCCATTGGTGCCTGGTTCGACTCCCGAGACGCTTGCTAGGCGCACCAGGGCAAGTACCAATATCAACAGCTAATGAAACGCTCTTTCCCATCGACGTAGCCGGTCAGGTCGCTGTCGCCCGCGGCGCAAGGCGGGACTGGGGCGGCAGGCAGATCCGTCAAACCCACGCGAGGACGGTCGGCGCCTTACGGGGGGTGGGCGAAGCTTGTTTCGCGGGCTGGCCAACGACGATCGGTGCCATCGCCTGAACTCCGGCCGGGATCTTGAGTATCTCGCGCAATTGCGGGGTGTTGAGCGCCGCGATGGCCGAGCCGATCACGCAACAGCCTAAGCCCAGCGCGAAAGCGGCGAGCATGAGGTTTTCAGCGGCAAGCCAGCAATCGGCGGCGACGAACAGGCTTCGCTCCGGGCCGCAGATGACGATCAGCGTCCCAGCACCATGGAATATGTCGAACGCGGGATCGGCAAAAGGAGACGGTGCGCTGCCGCTGCGGTCCCGATGGGAACGATGTAACTCATCCAGGAAAAGAGGTTTGGCCGTGTCCGTGATTTGCCTGAGCACGGAGCGATCCTGGACCACGACGAAGCTCCATGGTTCCTGATGCATGGCCGTCGGTGCGCGTACAGCAGCCGCCAGCAGTGTGCCCACCATCTCACGGCTGACAGGCGTTGCGGCGTACTCGCGGACGGAAGCCCTTTTCGCGAGAGCATCTACAAGCGAGACGTTCGAACCCAATGGCGAAAGATTGAAGGTAGCCATGGCGTGCTCCTTTTTTCGGTGCGCAAGCTGCAAGATACGCCGGCCGACCCGTTTTATGTTGACGGCGATCACCAGTGGGAGCCCGCTGCGGCAGGCCATGGGGTCGAGTACGAACTGCGAGGACATGAGCTTTTAGAAGCGGGGGAACTCTCTCGGAGGAGGGCGGGCACTGCGAGTGATGAGCGAGACCTTGGAAGCCGATAGGACCCAGGGGCTGAGGCGCGGACCGCGCCGAGGTTCATCTCTTACACACTTTGCTACAGACCGGGCCTTGCGATCTTTAGCACCTTGAAATAAATGGCAGAAACGAACGCAATTTTTCTCATAATTCGTTGGTGCTTGGTTTCATTCCAGGGACCCCCGCCAATCTCAAAGCCGTCCGTCTTGGCGCAGTGAACGCCGGCTAAGCTCGGTAGGGAAATCAACATCCTTGCCCGAATTGCGCGCTGCGCACGATTGTTTGCCGGGTGCTAATCACGGTCCAATCGCGCTTAGACTCGCTTTCAAGGAAGGTCCTTCACAATGTGGCTACGTTTTCCGATCGCATCGGTCTTTGTTTGCCTATTCCTGTGCGAACCGGTTGTCGCATTCGAGATCTTCGCGCTGGGGGCGAGTTACGTGAATTGCAGGGGTGTTGACCGGGACAAAACATTCAGCGCCAAACTTCAGGAAATCCTTCGTGCGGACGGGTTCGACGCCACCGTCATCAATGGCGGTGTGGATGGCGACGAGCCTCGCTTCATGGTTCAACGGTTGAAAGCGTCAATCAACCAAAATACTCGGATGGTCATTTTTTTTCCGGGTGCAAATGACCGGAGCACCCTCAATGCGGAGTATTCGGAGAAGATCTTGGCCTATCTCGCGGAGCAGCATATTCCTACGATCTACGCGTCAGCTGAAATAATTCAAACAAGCGAGCAGGCGGGCGAGATGGCAGCAAAACACCATGCCTACTACTACGGCCGCTGGCGCAAAGACGTGCCGGTTGACGACATTCATTACCAATTCGACCATTGGCGTGGGTCGGCCGAGATAGCAGGAGGGCATATGACAGCCGCAGGCTGCCAGCTCGTGGCCACCAATATGGCACCGCTGGTCGAGCGCGTACTAAGAGAAGGGGACATTCACTGAACTGGTTTTGTCGTGCCCGACCAGTGCCAGGCAACTTCAGGGTATCCAATCAAAAAACTGTCTAAAAGAGCGGGTTGCGAGCGCGCGGAGCAAGCTGCTAAAAATCTTCTCGGTTCGACAGCAAAAAGCAATGCTGACGAACTAGAGGCAACTTGATGTACGCGGGGAGAAACTTCGAATGCATTGTGGTGTTGCGAAGGGAAAGGGGGATTCTTGCTGGTTCGTCCTTTTGACCCGATAAAATTCGCGCGGTGAATGCCAAGTATCGTGCTCTCAAGGCAGTTTGGTTTGATCCGCTTCTTTATTTGGCCGAAGTCGCCAAAAGCCCGCGGTCCTAAACACGCAAGTCGGAGCGGTCAACAGATTGAAGTTCCGAGCAGTTCTGATCCCCTCTGGGAACACCACCGGCGTCGAGGTCCCAGCGAAGATAATGAAAGCGCTCGAGCAAAGCGCTCGTCCACTCGTCGCCATTACGATCAATGGCCATATGTGGCGTAGCAGGGCAGCGGCAATGCGCGGGAAGTCCCTGATTGGCATTAGCGCCGCGAATCGCGCCGCAAGCGGTATCGCCGAAGGCGATATCGTCCAGGTCAATCTCGAGCTTGACGCATAGCCGAGGCAGATGCGCAAGCCCCGGGACCTCGCCAAGGCGTTGAGCGATGACGCAACGGCCAGAGTTGCGTTCGATCGACTGCCATTTGGCTCGAAGCGAAAGCACGTCGGCGCCATCGAAGAGTCAAAGAGCCCGGAAGTTCGAGAACGCAGGATCGACAAGCCTGTCGAGGTGATGAAGCAATCCGCCCGAGGAGCGCTGTGTGGAAGGTGATGGTCTCACTTGGTCGACGATCAGTCGTGTGCGAACTTGATGCGAAACCTTGGCCGGCTATGAGCAGCTTTGAACGTGCGCATAGCGCTGGGGCGAAAAAAATCAACGTTTCCCCAGCTTGCTTACGCACTTGGCTGCACTCCGGGCATCCGTGCTCTTTAACCGATTGAATAAAAAAGCAGAATCGAACGCAGCCCTTCTCTTAAATCCGTCGGTGCCTGGTTCGACTTCAGGGAGTACCACCCATTCCACGACGTGCTCGTATTCGATCGCATTTCTCGTTCTGTGTCGGGCAAGTGGAAGAGAGCGAATTAGCGTGGAGAGGTAATTTTCAGGCTTGCGTTCGCTTTGAATGTGGCGCTGCGACAGATGATGACATCTGGGAAACGCGATTTCGGATCGCTCGGGCGAATGCGCGATTGTGATGCGCTCGGGTCCGGGACAGACTGGCAGCTGGCTGGCGATTCGTTCAGCCTATTTTGACCAGGGAGGTCAACATGACCATCTACATCACGCAGGGAAATTACACCCGCGAGGCGATCCAGGGGCTGATGGCCAAGCCCGAGGATCGGACCGAGGAGGCGAGCAAGCTTTTTGCGGCTGCCGGAGGCAAGCTCCTTGCCTACTACACCACCTTCGGCGAATACGACTTCTTGATAATCGGTGAGGGACCGAACGAAATGGATACCGCCGCGTCGCTATTTGTCGCTGCAGGGACAGGAGGCGTGTCGAACCTTAAGACCACCGTCGCGATCAAGGCTGCCGACATGAAGCAAGTCTTCGGAAAGGCTGGATCGCTCGCCGGGAAATTCCGGCCCGCGGGCAGATAAGTACATGACGGGCGCTTAGGGAGTGCGAGTGCCTCACTGCGGGTTGCCTGCGAGTCGAATCCAACCGAGGCATCGGCAAAGGAAAGCTAAGGTAATCAGATGGATGGGCTGCATTCGCGCGGCCCATCCGTTTGAGCTCGAATTTTGCGATAGGACATTGAGCGTGTGTCTTGTCTTCGACGATCTGAGGTCGTACGTAAATGATTGGGGATACGTTGAGAAAAGTTAACGTGTTGCCAGTACCTGCAGCGGCCTCAAAGCAGGAGTAGGAAGTGCGTTCTCCACCGACTCGTGCGAAGAATCACATTCAATTCAAATGCGATGTCGGCTTTTCCTAGGCAGACGCATTTCTTATACATCTTGCTTCACACCGCAAAGCTTTGGCTGCAAGATCTTCTTTTACAAGAATAGATACTTTTAGTTTTTCTCGTAATCCGTTGGTGCCTGGTTCGACGCCAGGCAGGCCCACCAGAGATGCAAGGAATTGGGAGTCTTCTCGAATTCGAAGCTGTCGGAGTAACTCCGTGACGCGAACACCAGGGTGCTGCGAGGGTGCGCACATCCTGGGGGACATCTGCCCCGGGGTCGCGGTTGGGAAGCGTAGCGGCCGCCACGCGATCGGCATGTCGAAAACGGGACTGCTCGTTTTCTACGGGGATCAGCGGTTGGATAAAGTCGCTACGCGAGCCGGCAGACCGCGCTGCGACTGATCGAAATCAAGTCGAGTATTCGGATCGAGGGTACAAGTTGCGGTGAGTCGCCTTGTCATTGCGGTGTATCGGGCGGTCGCATTGACCCGCAGCCAAGAGTGGCACTGGTGGCTAGCGGTTGGGGGGAAGGGGTCAGTTTCGATGAACGCAGAGAGGTCAAGATGAAGCATCGTGAGGACGGCGTAATCATCGAGCCCCTGCGTCTGAAGCGATTCGATCAATTCCCGGACGTGCTCTTCGATGTGGCGGCCTCCGATCTTTGGTTGCATCTGGAAGGCCCCTCCTTATTCTTTTTGCCCGGACGGCATGCGCAACCGCTGTTTGTCAGTGTGTTGCTTCACGGAAATGAGGATGCCGGCTGGTGCGCAATGCAGGCCGTGTTGCGGCCTCATCGGGGCAAACTGCTGCCGCGCCCGCTGATGCTGTTCGTCGGCAACATCCAGGCGGCTAGGGCTGGGGTGCGCACACTCCCAACGCAGGCGGACTTCAATCGTTGCTGGCCTGGCGCAGAAGAGCCCGTCGGTGTGGAAGCCCGGTTGATGCGCGAGGTATACGAGGTCGCGAGGGCTTGCGTACCGTTTGCGAGCATCGACATCCACAACAACACCGGGAAGAACCCGCATTTTGCGTGCGTCAACCGGTTGGCGGAACCGTTTCTGCACCTAGCGCGACTGTTCAGCCGCACCGTCGTGTATTTCGATAGGCCCGCCGGCGTACAGACCGCCGCATTGGCGGAGATCTGCCCGGCTGTTGCGGTCGAATGTGGCGTTGCTGGCGGAGCGGCAGGTG
>CAZSOI010000013.1:0-17424 GCA_964608115.1 uncultured Burkholderiaceae bacterium
GCGCGCCTGGGCATGCTCCCAAGGCTTTCGGGTCTGCGCCAGTCATTTGCGGATTCGGGCGTGCGGCGCATCCTTCGCCAAATGCTGCCAGCGGTTTCGCAGTCTCGGTGGCCCAACTGAGCCTAATCATTAACACCAACATCGCTTCGCACCTAGGTACAGGAAGCAATTCGTGGCTGTATTACGCCGACCGACTCATGGAACTACCCACCGCCCTATTAGGGGTGGCGATTGGCACGGTACTGCTACCCACTTTATCGGGTGCCCACGCGATGGGCGACGCACAGCATTACCGAAAGCTGCTCGACTGGGGCTTGCGCCTTACCTGCCTGCTGGCTTTGCCCGCCGCGCTCGGCCTGGCCCTTCTTTCGGATGGACTCATTGCGGCGCTTTTTCAAGGGGGGCGATTTGGAGAACTGGACGTGGCGCAGTCGGCTGCCGCACTGCGCGGCTACGCTGCGGGCTTGCTCGGGCTAATCGGGGTAAAGATTCTGGCGCCGGGTTTTTACGCGCGGCAGGACATTCGCACCCCGGTTCGCATTGGCTTGATGGTGCTGGCAACTACGCAAGTCGTAAACCTCGGGCTTGTGCCGTGGCTCAGGCACGCAGCGCTGGCATGGTCGATCAGTATCGGCGCGCTAGTGAACTGCGCCTTGCTGCTTCACGGTTTGCAGCGTCGGCAGATTTACTCGCTGGGACCGGAATGGCGCACTTTTGCACTACGAATCGCGTTAGCCCTGGGGGGGTTGACGCTATCGCTGATGTGGATACAACGCAACTACGCCTTTGCCAGCGTCAGCCCTGCTGGGGCGCTTGGCCGTGTCGCTTGGCTTGCGGCCACTGTTGGCGGTGCGACCCTGGTGTATGCAATTTTGCTATGGCTGGTCGGGTTTCGGCTGCGTGACTTCGTCTTGCACGCGCACCCCGAAAGCGCCTAGGCAAGGGGCGCCGGCGCACAGCTTGCGCGCTGCCAACAAGCGCGCCCCTCATCCGATTGCCACCTGCGACCCGCCCACCTAGCCAGTTTGCCGAAGCATGGTTTGTGCGTCACTTACCTCGAACTTTCCTGGTTTTTCGACGTTCAGAGCCTTAACCACGCCGTTATCGACCAGCATCGAAAAGCGCAGGCACCTTGTCCCCAGTCCGGCAGCTATCAGGTCCAGTTCCAGACCCAGCTTTTTCGTGTAAGTGCCTGAACCATCGGCAAACATTCGGATCTTGCCGGAGGTTTTTTGGTCGCGCGCCCAGGCGCCCATTACGAAGGCATCGTTGACGGCAAGGCACCAGATTTCGTCCACGCCCTTGCGTTGCAGCGCATCGAAATTGGCCAAATAGCCCGGAACGTGCTGCGCTGAACAAGTCGGCGTAAATGCGCCGGGCACCCCGAATATCACGATTTTTTTCCCCGGCGTCAGCTCCTGTACCGAAAAGCTGTTTGGGCCTACTGAGCAGCCGCCCCCCTCGACCTCGATGTACTCCTGCAATTTGCCTTCGGGTAATTTGTCGCCCACTTTGATCGTCATCTCGTACCCCCTTGTACGAACCGAACTCGGCCAAAGTGTACGCGCCCGAGAGCCCGTGAAGACCGCGCGCTTGCCGATATCCTCAGCTGCCGCAGGGGCAAGCCCCGAGCTTTCCCAGAAGTCTCCTACGAGCACCAATGGTGCGGGCGAAGGAGAGTGTTTTCCGACTTAATTCGAACGATTGGCTTGGTTTAACTCGGGGCAATCTGTCCGAAAACCCAGGGGTGGGCTAATCCCTGCGAACCACCTTGTGTCGGAGCCCTGCCTTGGATCAGGTTGGAGCGCCTTTGCGGGCGTTTGCTGGTGCGGTGCGCTTGCCAGGGGTGGTAGAGCCTCTGCCGGGCATTGGCTCCACTGGCGCGCGGTCCAGGTGCGGATAGATCGCATTTCTTGATTGCCGTAGATGAAAAAACCGAAGATCAGGGCGTTTCGAAGTGTGATTGGCCTGCGCATGATGGGTCTGTACCTGGCGTTGGCAACGCTGCCCGTCGGCGCCTTGAGCGCTTTTTTGTACGAGCGTTCACTGCTCACCGAGCCGCTCATCGAACTGCTGCAGGACGTCGCCCTGGGTGCCGCTATCGTTGCCCTTTCCTTGGGCGCGGCCTACGGCGAGCTCATGGCCAAGCGCTTGCAACGGCTCACTTTTTCCTCGCGCAGCATCGCCAAGCAAGATTTCGCCATTTCGCTTCCCCTGGCAGGGCACGACGAACTTGGTCAGCTCACGCGTGCGTTCAACGAGATGGCCCGCACCTTGGGCACAAGTTTGTCGATTCAGGGCATTTTGTCGCAGATGGACGACGCGATTTTGACCAAGCTCGACGTCGCCGCCTTGATCCGCAACGCCCTGCGCTGCATGCGCTACGTGGCCGAGTCCGACCTGGTGGTGCTCGGCCTGTTCGAGTCGGACACGGCCGACACGATGCGCCTATTTGTCATGGGCAAGGGCGAACGCAACCGCATTGACAGTCACAAGATCGAGATGAGCGCAGAGTTGCGCCGGCGCATACCGATGACGCCAACCAGCAAGACCGAGCCCCAGTCCCCATTTCCGGAAGATTTTGAACAACGCATTCGAGACGAAAATGGCGTAGGGCATTTTTTATCAATGCCGGTGTCTCGCGGCAGCCGTGCCTGGGGAGTGATGGTTACCTGTCACCACGCCGCGACCGAGCTCTCCAACAGCCAGATGAAGATGCTCATCGGCGTTGCCAACCGTCTGATCGCCGGCTTTAGCGGCGCCGAGCGCGACCAAAAATTGCATTCTCTTGCCTATGTTGATCCGCTCACGGGTCTGCCCAATCGCGTCGCTATGCAATCGCTGCTTTCGCAGGAGCTGGCCAATGCCGAGCGCAACAAGTCGATGGCGGCCATCTTGTTCATCGATCTGGACCGCTTCAAGCAGGCCAACGACACGCACGGTCACGCATTTGGCGATCGGCTGCTGATCCAGGCGGCCAACCGGATCCGCAACCACGTACGCGAGGACGACATCGTCGCGCGCATCGGCGGCGACGAGTTCACCGTGATTCTGTCGGAAGTCAAGACCACGCGCGAGGCGGCATCGGTGGCACGCAAGCTCATCCAGTCGCTGTCGCGGCGCTTCGAAATCGAAGGCCAGACAATCTATACGGGGGCAAGCGTTGGCATTGCGATGTATCCCGACGACGGCACAGGAGGCGCCGAACTGCTGAAGATGGCCGATACGGCAATGTACCGAGCCAAGAGTGCCGGGCGCAGTCGCTTTGCCTTCTACGAGGAGCCGATGAACGCCGAGAGCAAGCGCCGCTCACTTCTCGATGGCGAGCTGCGCAATGCCTTAGAGCGGCACGAATTGGTACTGCACTATCAGCCGCAAATCGACCTGAAGACCGGCGCGCTATGCGGAGTCGAGGCGCTGGTGCGCTGGCAACACCCGAGCCGCGGCTTGCTGTATCCGAAAGACTTTGTCGAGTACGCCGAAGAAATCGGCTTGATCCCGCAAATCGGCGCCTGGGTAATGATGGAAGCGTGCCTGCAATATCAGCGCTGGCGCGAGGAAGGTGTGCGCGTACCTCGCGTTTCGGTGAATGTTTCCAACGGCCAATTGCCACGCAGCAATTTCGTTCCCACCGTGCGGCAACTGCTCAACTCGATAAAGGTTCCTCCTGGGGCGCTGGAAATCGAAGTGACGGAATCCATGTTGATTGAGGGTGGAAAGCCAGCCATGGAGGCCCTGAAGCAACTTTCGGCCGACGGCGTGCTAATCGCTATCGATGACTTTGGCACAGGCTACTCATCCTTTAGCTACCTCAAGACCATGCCTGCGCGCGTTCTTAAGCTCGATATGAGTTTCCTAGTCGACGCGCGGCCCGACAACGATGCGGGCAAGATCGTGGCCTCCATCATCAATATGGCGCACGCGCTACAAAAAGAGGTCGTTGCCGAAGGAATCGAGCGCATCGACCAGCTCAAGCTGCTTAAGAGCTTGGGCTGCGAACGCGGGCAGGGGTTTCTTTTCGGCAGACCTGTCGACGCGGCCCATATTTCACGCACGTATGGCAAGGTCCATGAAGTAACCGTCCCCGTGCTCACTGAGGTGGCGGCCACACCAAACGCGCCGCCGCCCGTGGCGCAAGCTGAGCCCTCGACGAGCGTCCACGAGGCTGGTTCCGATCTGTTCCAAGCCTCAGCGCGGCAAGCGGTGCTGGTTCGCCTAGCGCAACACGCACCTAAGGCCAAGGAGCACACGCCAGCAGACGAGCAAGTCGAGCAAGCGGCCCCAGTGACCGAGCAGATTAAGCAAGCAGCCCTAGCGACCGAGCAAGTCGAGCAGGCAGCACCAGCGCCAATGCCCGAAACCGCCAAAGCCAACGCCGTGGAACCGACCTCAGAACAGCTGCAACCCCAATTTCAAAGCACAAAGACGGCGCAAAAGACCCCTGAAGAGGCGCCAGCAGCCTCTGAGCAGGCGCCAAGCGCCAGCGATGCGCAGCAAGCCCCGCCTGAGACCGCACCTGCCCAGCCACCAGGGACAGACGTACAGAGCGCAAGGCCGACTCCGCCCGGCCCCACTTCCCTTGAGCTTTTACATGTCGAAGCTGATCCGATGGCGCAGACCGTGCTGGCGGTCGAAGGTTGGCCCGCGTCCTCCGAGACCAATACGGCCACGACCGAACAGCTGCTTAACGCCACGGCCGAGTTGCTTGAGGCCGAGGCCAACGCCCCCCCGCAGCAGCGCTAGGCAAGGACGCGGGCCAAAAAAAGCGGCGCGAGTTTCGCGCCGAGCCGATCGGCTAGTGAAAGTTGCAGCGTGCGGAAACCGACACGTTGGCGTGAGTATTGCTGTCAGCAAAGGACGAATGCATGCGCATCACCGGCGCGATACAACTCGTAACGTTGATTCCGGCAACCCTAAGCCAGGAACGCAGCGATTCGGCGGAACCGCCGCCTAGCACAAGCTGGGGACGAATGACGATTTGGGGATCCGATGCAGATACCCGCGTGGGAAAAACCTCTAGCATATTGGGGACTTTCTTCAGACCGTCCCAAGAAAACGACGAAACCTCGCTGGCAAGCCTGTAGTCGGGGGCCGAGGCCGGCAGGCGCACCACCGAACTCCAGCGGGTGTCGATCACCTCGCGGTCCACGCTCAAGTGCGAATCCAGTTCGACCCAGCTGGAAAACGCGCCCACGGGTTGGGCCGTGGCCATAGACCCAAAACAGGTGCCGAGGGACAAAAAAAGCGCCACCGGCCAAGCCCCGCGCCACAAGCGCCGGAGCTCAGAACCTTGCCGTACCCACCGCCGGGTGGTGCACGCGTTCGACACCGTGGCTCCTCGACGGAAATGATTTGCATCACTCCTGGGTACCAAGTTTAGGCAAGTACCGGATAAATGGGAATGGGGGCCCAATATGCTTGCAATGGGCCTTTGGCCCGGCATTTGAGCTTATTGGAGCGGCAAAGGGCGCGTCTGCGCCCTTTGCGGGTGCGGCGTGACTACCGACTCAGGTGATCGGAGCCCGAAACCTCATGCTGTGCGACCTGCGCCGCGGGCGCGCTGCCGCGCGCAGGCGTGGTGTTGCCGTGCACCATTGCAATGATGGGCACGATTAGCAAGGCGACGATGTTGATGATTTTGATCAATGGATTGACGGCAGGACCCGCGGTGTCCTTATAGGGATCACCGACCGTGTCGCCCGTAACGGCAGCCTTATGTGCGTCCGACCCCTTTCCGCCATAGTTGCCTTCTTCGATATATTTTTTTGCATTGTCCCAGGCGCCGCCACCCGTGGTCATGGAGATCGCAACGAACAGTCCAGTAACAATAGTCCCCATTAGTACGCCACCAAGGGCTGCAGGGCCCAGCAGTAGCCCAACAACGATGGGCACGAGCACGGGCAGTAGTGAAGGGATCATCATTTCTTTGATCGCCGCGCTGGTGAGCATGTCGACGGCACGGGAGTAGTCGGGTTTGGCCGATCCTTCCATGATTCCCTTGATCTCTCGAAACTGGCGGCGCACCTCTTCGACTACCGCGCCCGCGGAGCGGCCGACCGCTTCCATGGCCATGGCTCCAAAAAGGAACGGAATCAGACCACCAATGAACAGGCCGATGATTACCCGGGGGTTGGACAGATCAAAGGATACGTGCATTCCCTCTTGCTCAAGCGCCGCCGTGTAATCGGCGAAAAGCACCAGCGCTGCGAGACCTGCCGAACCGATGGCATAGCCCTTAGTGACCGCCTTGGTCGTATTGCCCACCGCATCGAGCGGATCGGTGATGTTGCGCACCTCTTTAGGAAGACCAGCCATTTCCGCGATGCCGCCGGCGTTATCGGTAATCGGACCGTATGCGTCGAGCGCAACGATGATGCCGGTCATTGACAGCTGGGCTGTGGCCGCGACCGCGATGCCGTACAAGCCGGCCAAGGCGTAGGACGCCATAATGGCCACGCAAATTGCAATTACCGGCCAAGCGCAGGCGCGCATAGAGACGGCGATTCCGGCGATGATGTTGGTCGCGTGTCCGGTCGTCGAGGCATGAGCAACGTGGCGCACGGGGGCAAATTCGGTACCCGTGTAGTACTCGGTGATGTACACGAGCGCGGCGGTGAGCAGCAGGCCAACTACCGCGCATCCGTAGAGTTTTCCGACCGTAAGCCCAACTGCGGCCACGACCGGGCCGAGCAGCCAGTCGGTGACGAACCAGAACAAGATCACCGCAATGGCTCCGGCGACGAGCAGGCCGCGGTAGAGCGCATTCATGATCTTGCCGCCTTCTCGCGCCTTGACGAAAGATGCGCCCACTATGGACGCGAGAATCGAGACACCCGAAAGGGCCAGCGGGTATACCAAGCCGGCATCGGTGCCGCGAAAAACAAAGGCACCAATAATCATTGTTGCAACGGCGGTGACCGCGAAGGTCTCAAACAAGTCCGCAGCCATGCCAGCGCAGTCGCCCACGTTATCGCCAACGTTGTCGGCGATAACTGCTGGATTACGCGGGTCATCTTCCGGGATACCGGCTTCCACCTTGCCGACCAGATCCGCCCCGACGTCGGCGCCCTTGGTGAAGATTCCGCCGCCAAGCCGCGCGAAGATGGAGATCAGCGAAGAGCCAAAGGCAAGCCCGATCATCGGGTGCAGGGCTCCATGCGCTTCGCCGCTGCCTAGGTGCGCCCCGGGCAGTATCGAGTAAAAGCCCGCAACACCCAGCAGCCCCAGCCCAACGACCAACAGCCCAGTGATTGCGCCACCCCGAAACGCCACGTCCAAAGCCGCGTTAAGGCCTCGTGTGGCGGCTTGTGCGGTACGCACGTTGGCCCGCACCGAAACGTTCATGCCGATAAAGCCTGCAGCGCCCGAGAGCACGGCGCCAAGCACGAAGCCGATTGCCGTCCAGATTCCCAGTTGCGGAACCGCAGCGATGATGATTGCCAGGATCACTCCAACGATCGCGATCGTGCGGTACTGCCGGCTTAAGTACGCCTGCGCACCTTGCTCGACCGCATGCGCGATCTCCTGCATACGAGCATTGCCGGGGTCTTGTTTGAGGATCCACGCGATCGAAACCGCGCCGAAGATGACTGCGGCTAGTCCGCAAAGCAGGGCCAGAACAACGGCAGACATGCATAACTCCTTTGGTGGGGCGGGGACGGGCTCCGCTAGGATTTGAGGGCGTCGAGGACGCGGTTTTGGACCTGCTCGACGGTGCCGACCCCGTCGATAGCGCGGTAGCGGGGTGCGCCGGGCTCGTTGCTGGCAGCCCAGGTCGCGTAGTACTCTACAAGTGGGCGCGTTTGGGCGTGGTAGACGGAAAGCCGTTCGCGCACGATTTGCTCCTTGTCGTCGTCGCGCTGCACTAGATGCTCGCCGGTCACGTCGTCGCGGCCCGGCAACTTCGGCGGGTTGTTTCGAACGTGATAGCTGCGGCCGCTTGCCAGGTGTACCCGACGTCCGCTCATGCGCTCGATGATATCGGCGTCCGGAACTGTGATCTGCAGCACGAGGTCCACGACAATGGACGCCGACCTCATGGCTGTCGCTTGTCCGATCGTGCGTGGAAATCCGTCAAACAAGTAGCCCTTGGCGCAGTCGGCGTGTGTCAGACGCTCACGCACGAGGTCAAGGATGATGGCGTCGGAAACCAGTTGACCGGCGTCCATGATCGCCTTTGCGGCCCGGCCCAGCGGTGTACCGGCCTTAACGGCCGCGCGCAGCATGTCGCCCGTGGAGATCTGCGGAATCCCTAATCGCGATGCAAGCATTGCCGCCTGCGTGCCTTTACCAGCCCCGGGCGGTCCGAGCAAAATCAGACGCATGATCCCCTGCGCGCTTTTGCGCCCTCGATAAATTTGCCTTGGTTTTTTTGCCCCGCGGGCGTCCGTTGGCTGCGGAGCGAGGCGCATCTTACCCGGAACCGGGCCGACAGAGCGATCTACGGTTCGTTGGGCCGCCCGTTGCGCTGCGGGCGGTGATACCAACAAACTCGCGCCTTACGAACTCGCGGGCGCGAGGCCAAGCTGGCCGCGCACGCGCTCCAGATCCGCGGCCGTGTCAACGCCCGGAGGCAATGGCGCCGCAAGCCGCACGACCGCAATGGCACTTCCGTGGTACAGCGCCCGCAATTGCTCCAGGCTCTCATGTTCTTCGATTGCCGGGCGGCACAGCAGGGGAAACCGGTTCAGATACGAAACCCGGTAGGCGTATAAGCCGACGTGGCGCAGCGCAGGCAGATGTGCGGGCAACTCGGAGCGATCCAGCGCGAATGCCTCCCGTGACCAGGGTATGGGAGCTCGCGAGAACAACAGCGCGCGGCTGCGCGAATCGGTGACGAGCTTTACCACATTGGGATCGAAAAACTCGCTTGCATCGGCTATCTGGTGAGCCGCCGTCGCAATATCGCATTGGGGATCGGCGACAAGGGCGTCCGCCACCTGGCCGATAACCTCTGGTGGGATCAAGGGCTCGTCGCCTTGCACGTTAACGACAATGCTTTGCTGCTGCAGTCCTAGCAGCGCGCAAGCCTCGGCAATACGGTCGGTACCTGTCGGGTGGCGTTCGTTGGTCAAAATTGCCTCAACGCCGTGCCGCGCACATGCCTGGACCACGCGCGGGCTGTCGGCGCAAACCACCACGCGCTCGGCCCCGCTTTGCGCCGCCCGCTGGGCGACGCGCACAACCATTGGCACGCCGCCAATGTCTGCGAGGGGTTTTTCGGGCAGGCGGCTTGCGCCCAGCCTTGCAGGAATCAGCGCACAAAAGCGCGACAGTGCGCTCGCCAAAGGCAGGTTTTGCGCGGCGGACACGAGAGGCTAGCGCTGTCTGCTGCCACTTGCGCGCGATTTCATCCCTGGGCCTCGCGCTCGCCTTCCTCCAGGCGCCGCGCCTCGCTCTCGAGCAAAATCGGGATCGAATCGCGAATCGGGTAAGCAAGGCCTGCCGATGGCGAAATCAACTCCTGGCGCTGGCGGTCGTAGCGCAGCGGCCCCTTGGTTACAGGACACACCAGAATGTCAAGCAGCTTTGGATCCATCAGTTTGTCTTCCTAGGCGCGCCACAATGAATTCGAGCAGTGAGCCGTCTACAGTCGTGTGCAGCGGCACGACCCAGATTCTCTCGTCGCGGCCCAAGCGTGCATCGGCCTGGCATTTTACGGCGTCCTTTTCGGTTATCAGTACTCGCTCGTAGCGCCCCTGCGCCATCATATTTGCATTGATGCGATCATGATCAGGCAGCGCCCGAGCATCAAAACGCAGACCCTGCTCGCGCAGTTGGGAAAAAAAGCGCTCGGGGTTGCCAATTGCGCACAGCGCCAGCACACGCAGCTTGCCCGCGCTTTGTTCGCGCGCCATCTCAGAAAGCAACATCCGCCGCGCGGGCGATGCGATGCAGGTCGCATCTACTATGCTGGTTTGCATCCGATAAAACGGCGAATAAATACGCACCGGCGGAACCAGGCCGTGCAGCACCACCGCATCGACGTTGCGCAGACGCTTGGGTGGATCGCGCAGCGGACCGGCCGGCAGCAGCCAGCCATTGCCGATACCCGCCTGATCCAGCAGCACGATCTCCAGATCTCGGCCCAATCGCCGGTGTTGCAGCCCGTCGTCGGCGATCAGGACATTGCAGCTGCTGTGCAGTGACAGCAACAGCCGGGCTGCCGCGACCCGATCTTTGCCGACGGCAACGGGACAGCCAGTTAGCTCGCGGATAAGCAAGGGCTCATCGCCACAAAGCGCCGCATCGCTACCCGGATTGACCAAGGTCGGTTGGTGCACGCGACCGCCGAATCCGCGCGAGACGACCGCCGGCGACCAGCCCCGCGCGCGCAGCGCCCGCACAATTTCGATAACCAGGGGCGTTTTGCCGGTGCCGCCAACACGAAGATTGCCAATGACGAGGACTGGTACGGGCAGTTTGACGGGCCGCGTAAAGCCCAGTTGCCAGCCCAGCGCACGCACGCCGCGCCAGAGGCTGTGCAGCAGATGCAGGGGATAGAGCAGACAGGCCAGAAGGCCGCGGTGCTGCCAGGCGCGCCGCACGAAACGGTGCGCCCGACTGCGCAAAGCGGTTCTCAGCCCAAGGCTCATCGGCCGGCGTTGGCGTGGCGTTGCGTAGCAAAGCTCAATCGCGACAAACCGGCATTGCGTGCCGCCTCCATGACCGTGATCACCGACTGATGCGGTGCCTGAGCATCGGCATTGATCACCACGATCGGGTCGTCGAGCTTGGAGGCCGCTTGGCGAAGCAAATCGGTGAGGGCTGCTGTGTCGGTGACGCGAACAACGGAATGACCGATGGCGAAGCGTCCGTCGGCGCTGACCCCGACCTGAATCTCCTGCGGGTGTGTCACTGCCTTGTTTGGCTCGGCCGATGGCAATTCGATATGCAGCTGTGCAAAACGCGAGTACGTGGTGCTCACGGCCAAGAAGATCAAAACGACCAGCAGGACGTCGATAAGAGGGATCAGGTTGACCTCCGGATCCTCCGCGAAGCCACGACGAAATTTCATGTTCCCGTCCGCGCCGCTCGCGCGTCCCCGTAGATGGCTTCCACGAGCCGCTGGGCCTGCTGCTCAAGTTCGACCAGAAAATCGTCGACCCGCGCGCGAAAGATTCGATAAGCCAGCACGGAAGGCACCGCGACAATGATGCCAAAAGCCGTCGAATACAGCGCGATCGAAATTCCCTGTGCCAGCTGCTGCGGATTGGAGCCAGCCTGCTGGGAAGCAAAGATGTCAATCATGCCCACTACGGTGCCCAGCAATCCGAGCAAGGGTGCAACCGAACCGATCGAACCGAGCAAGGTGAGATAGCGGGAGAGCTCGTGCGCCACGTGCCCGCCGGCGATTTCGATGGCCTTGGTCGTGACATCGCGCTGGGCCCCGGCGCTTCGCAACCCGGCGGCAAACAAGAACCCCAGCGCGGAGCTGGCCTCGAGCTTGTCAATGACATCCAAACTGATTTGCCGCCGCGAATACAGGTTCAAAACATCGCCGAGCAGGTTCTCCGGCATGACCCGGCCGCGCCGCAAGGCGATAGTGCGTTCAATTACCAGCGCCACGGCGACGATGGAAGCGACGATCAGCGGCCAAATCGGCCAGCCCAGAGCTTGAACGATGGCAAACAAGGAAGCGGTCCTGACGTGAAAAAACGGTTACTCGCGCCCGCGGCATTTCAGGCGCGCAAAAAAAGGGCAAGTGTAGATCCGATGCGCTTGCAACGACTCTATGGGCGCTGCTGCCACAATGCTGGCCAGTTGCTGTGGAAAAGTTTGTGGAGAAGTGTCGTAAGCTGTCCGCGGATAACGTTTCCGCGAGCGCTGCCCGCCCGACCAGGCACGCGGTCGCGCCACAAAAACACATTACATTTCAAACGCTTACGTCGACCTTGTTAGGGCCTGAGCGGTCAAACCCGGTAGCCCCACGATTTGACGGCAATTGTGGAAAGATTTTCGATTGCAACCCGCATGAATCCTGAGTCCGATCAATCAGATGCCCAACTGGCGCGGCTTTGCCTGACGGTTTCCCAATTAAACCGCGCCGTCGCTGGATCGCTGCAGCGCGAATTTGGCGTGCAAAGGGTGCGCGGCGAGATCGCATCGCTTAGCCGTGCGGCCAGCGGACACTGGTATTTTGCGCTCAAGGACGACAGCGCCCAGGTGCGCTGCGTGATGTTTCGTGGCCGCAACCAGCGCCTGGATTTTTCGCCGCGTGACGGCGACGAGGTTGAGGTGCTGGCCAATGTCGGCTTGTACGAACCTCGGGGCGATTTTCAACTCACGGTCGAGGCGATGCAGCGCTTTGGCGCCGGACGGCTGTGGGAGCAGTTCGTTCGCTTGCGCCAGCGTCTTGCGGCCGAGGGACTTTTTGACCAAGCGATAAAGCGCGCGCCGCCAGTGGTGCCGCGCGCCGTGGGAATCGTCACTTCGCTGCAAGCGGCGGCACTGCGCGACGTGTTGGCGACGCTGCGACGTCGTGCGCCGTACCTGCAAATCGTCGTCTACCCCGTGCCTGTGCAAGGCGCCGAGGCCGGCGCACGCATCGCCGCGATGCTGGCCACCGCTTCGCATCGCCGCGAGGTGCAAGTGCTGCTGCTTGTACGAGGTGGCGGTTCCATCGAGGATCTGTGGGCCTTTAACGAAGAGCAGGTCGCGCGCGCCATTCGAGCGTGCGCGCTGCCCGTGATCGTTGGCGTGGGTCATGAGTCGGATTTCACGATTGCCGATTTTGCCGCCGACGTGCGCGCGCCAACACCCACCGCAGCTGCCGAACTTGTGGCCCCTGAGCGAGGCGCCTTGTTGCGTGAGCTAGGTTTGCGATTGCGCGCGTTGGCGCGCAGCGCATCGCGCGCCACGGACGAGCGCGCGCAGCGCCTGGATTACGCGATGCGTGTGCTGGCAGCGCCCAAGGCGCCGCTGCGTGGATTAGCGTTGCGCATCCGCGAGTTGCGCAGTCGCTGCGCGTTTGCGGCACGCGAACAAGGCCGGCGGGTTCGCGCCCAGAGCCTTGCCCAGAGCCGCGCGCTGCTTCGCGCACGCCCGGATCTGCCGGCTTCAGCCACCGCACTTGCGCAACTGCACCGGCGTTTGCACGCTGCCCAACAGCAGCTGATGACAGCACGCCGCAATGCGCTCATGCAACAGACGCGCGCACTTACGCACTTAAACGTGCAAGGCGTGCTCGATCGAGGCTTTGCGATCTTGCGCGACTCCGTGGGTCGATTGCTAACCGATGCAAACCAGATGCGCGCGGGTGACCAGGTGCAGGCTCGCTTAGCGCGCGGCAGCGCCGGGCTAATCGTCCAGACGACAAGACCCCACGATGACCGATGACGCAGGCGCCGGCCCAGGCAATAGAATTGCCCAAGGTGCCCACAGCCGCGATTGCAAGCTCAAGGGCTTTAAAACGTAACAAAACCAAGGAACTCGACGATGGAACACACTTTGCCCGTGCTGCCGTATGCAGCCGATGCCCTGGCGCCGTACATGTCCAAAGAGACAATGGAGTATCACCACGGCAAGCATCACCAAACCTACGTGACCAATCTGAACAACCTCATCAAGGGAACCGAGTTCGCCCAACAGAGCCTTGAGGAAATCGTTCGCAAATCCAGCGGCGGCATTTTTAACAACGCGGCCCAAGTCTGGAACCATACGTTTTTCTGGAACAGCTTGCGTCCTGGCGGCGGTGGCGAGCCCGACGGTGCGCTGGCCAAAGCGATCAATGCCAAGTGGGGATCATTCGCCGCTTTTCGCGAGGCTTTTTCCAAAAGTGCCGTGGGAAATTTCGGCTCAGGGTGGACTTGGTTGGTGAAAAAATCCGACGGCACGGTCGATATAGTCAATACGTCCAACGCGGGGACCCCACTGACGACGCCTGATAAACCGCTGTTAACGCTCGACGTATGGGAGCATGCCTATTACATCGACTATCGCAACGCCCGGGCCAAATACGTCGACACCTTCTTGAACAATCTGGCCAACTGGCAATTCGCCGGCCGCAATTTTGGCTAGCGTCGCGGAGCGATTCCCTGCAGCCGGCTGCCGGCGGCAACGCCGTGCCGGCTAAACCACTGTGCGCTCATTTCCAGTGCGTAGCGCACGGGACGGCGCGCGCAGTGGCTCTCATCGGTTTGCGGTTTCATCTCCTCGATGTTTACGACGGTACCATCGTCATCAAGAAATGCTACGGATAGCGCAATGAGCGTGTTACGCATCCACATGCACTGCGCTTCGGGCCGATCAAAGACGAACAGCATGCCGTGATTTGGCGCAAGTGCCTGACGGAACATCAGTCCGCGCATTCGGGCGCTGTCGCTGTCGGCCACCTCGGCATGAATCAGATGAATGCCTGCGTTAAGCTGCACCGTAGGAGCGGCACTGGCTTCGTATTGGGCCCGCGCGCCGCCAAAGACCAACAGCGCGGTAAGGGTCAGCATTTCCACGACCGTTTTGCCGCGAGCGCTTTTGACACGAGGAAAAGGTGCGAGCGGCGCGAGGAGCTTCATCGTCGCGGGGTCTTAGCTAAAGCGCACGTTGGCGCGCTCAAAGCACGACTGTAGCGCATTGTAAAGTTGCGCCCAAATCTTTCGGCACAGATCTGCAGCGCGCAAATGCGCCTGCTCGGTAGCGACACCCGCAGGCGCCTACCGAGAGCCCGCGCGCTACACTGCGCGCACCTTTGAAGCGCCAGGAGCATCGGAAAACCCATGAGCCAACATATCAAGGTACCAACACAAGGGCAAAAAATTACGGTGCGCGCGGACGGCACTTTGAACGTACCCGATCAGCCGATCATTCCCTACATCGAAGGAGATGGTACTGGCGTGGACATCACGCCGGTCATGATCAAGGTCGTTGACGCGGCGGTTGCGAAAGCCTACGGCGGCAAGCGAAAAATCATATGGATGGAAATCTTTGCTGGCGAGAAATCCACCCGCGTTTATGGTCCCGATGTGTGGCTGCCGGAGGAGACGCTTGCGGTCCTGCGTGAGTACGTCGTTTCGATCAAGGGCCCACTGACGACGCCGGTAGGAGGGGGAATACGGTCAATTAACGTAGCGCTGCGTCAGGAACTCGACTTGTACGTGTGTCTGCGTCCTGTGCGCTACTTTACGGGCGTTCCCAGTCCTGTGCGCGAGCCCGAAAAAACCGACATGGTCATCTTTCGCGAGAATTCTGAGGACATTTACGCAGGCATCGAATACGAGGCCGAATCCGACAAAGCGCGCAAACTCATCGATTTTCTCCAACGCGAAATGGGCGTCACCAAGATCCGGTTTCCTGCAACCAGCGGCATCGGCATCAAACCGGTCTCGCGCGAAGGAACCGAACGGCTCGTGCGCAAGGCTATTCAGTACGCGCTGGACAACCGGCGCAAATCCGTGACTTTCGTGCACAAGGGCAACATCATGAAGTTCACCGAGGGTGCCTTCACACGTTGGGGCTACGCGCTGGGGCAGCGCGAATTTGGTGCCCAGCCGCTCGATGGGGGGCCCTGGCAAGTGATTAAGGCAAGCCATGGCCAAGTTGTTTTAAAAGATGTCATCGCTGATGCTTTTTTGCAACAGATTTTGCTTCGCCCGGCCGAATACGACGTAATTGCGACCTTGAATCTGAACGGCGACTACATCTCTGACGCTCTTGCGGCGCAGGTCGGCGGCATCGGCATCGCCCCGGGAGCAAATCTGTCGGACACCGTAGCCATGTTTGAGGCCACGCACGGAACCGCGCCAAAGTACGCAGGCAAGGACTACGTAAATCCAGGCTCCGAGATCCTCTCAGCCGAGATGATGCTGCGTCACATGGGTTGGGCCGAGGCGGCGGACCGCATCATCGCGTCGATGGAAAAGGCGATACTGAACAAGACAGTGACCTACGATTTGGCGCGACTAATGCCAGGCGCCAAGCAGGTCTCCTGCTCGGGCTTCGGGGAGGCGATGATTGCGCAAATGTGACCGCGCAGGGCACCGCTGCGGCAAAAGCTTCCGAACGTGGACAAAAAAGCCCCGCACCCTCGGGGCTTTTTTGCACTCTGGACGAGGATTCTCAACTCACGCGTTAGGCGTAATGTTCGACGCCTGTTTGCCCTTGGGGCCTTGTACGACTTCAAAGGCCACCTTCTGGCCTTCTTTGAGAGTCTTAAAGCCCGCGATCTGGATTGCAGAAAAGTGTGCGAACAAGTCTTCTCCGCCGTCATCGGGCGTTATGAATCCATATCCCTTCGCATCGTTAAACCATTTCACGGTACCTGTGGCCATGCATTCGTCCTCTTCTCCGCGTTAGCCCTGCTCACTTAGGGCGTCGCAGTGTCCCCGGCAGCCCCGCCGGCTCCTCCCCGGACCCCCACCCCAGCGGCGGACGACAAACAAATACCGGCCCGCCTTGTTCCTGCGAGTTTTAGTCTTCTAAGACTTCTTCAGGAACTTGCATTGTTCGGGCAAATCTCCTGAGCCGTCAAGACCCACATAACAACGGGTTTTTGGCCGATCGCAGGCGCGGCGCCGCAGCGAAATGGCTCCACCCGGGAGTTAAGCCGGGGGTATCCCCGGATAACCGGGCGCTTCGCCTGCGGCCAACGGCCGATCAGGAGGCTTGGCGCCGGGCCAAGATGAGGCGTTTTGAGCAGATTGGTCGGAATAGGAGCCGACTGCGACGCCGACGCCATTTCACTTATCATCTGCCTCGTAGCGACTCGCGTTCCAAGGGGCTCTGGATTGCGGCGCGAGGTGCCTTTTTTTAAGCAGGTATGAGCGAACGGTTCGAAGAGGGCACTGTCGTAGAGAAACAGGCAGCGGAGACCAAGCCGCCGCCGATGTTTCAGGTCGTGCTATTAAACGACGACTTCACTCCGATGGAGTTCGTTGTTGGGGTATTGCAAAAATTTTTTGGCAAGGGGCGGGAACAAGCGACCCAAATTATGCTAAAGGTGCATCATGAGGGCCGTGGAATCTGCGGCGTATATCCGCGCGATGTGGCTGCGAGCAAGGTCGAGCAGGTGTGCAGTTTTTCGCGCGAACACCAGCACCCGTTGCAATGCGTGATGGAACGCGTCATGCATCGATTGGCAGAACGAATCGAGGCGGTCACCAATACATTCTCAGACCCTGCTCAGGTTTATGCGTTTGGCGTTCGAACCTGTATGAAAGCGGCTACAACCGATCAACGGTGGCGCTGGCTGTTGATGCGGTCGGAAGTGATAGCTGGCGCGATGTATCGCGTCATGGGGCCATACGCGATTAGGGACATACGGCTGGCATGCAAAGCGGGACGGTACAGTGTCGAGGACCCTGATCTGGTCTGGCGGCAAGCGACCCATGCCATCGTTGGCTTCAGCATCGCCGTATGCGATCAAAACGTAGATCCGCAAAAGATCGACGAAGCTGTCGTGAACTTGCTCGGAATGGTCGGTGTCGCTCG
>CAZSOI010000014.1:0-2094 GCA_964608115.1 uncultured Burkholderiaceae bacterium
CAGGGAAATCTGTTACTTCGCATCAGCGAGCACCACCTCGGTCGCCAAGGTTTTGATTCATACGGACGTTCGCGCGTTTGGCTGCTCTGAGAGCGGGTTCCGCCCTGCATGGCGGCAGCGCTGCGAGGATTCGTATTGGAAGCACCACTTGCCGGCCATGGCGAGCATCGGCCCAGGCGCAAGACCGCGTAATCGGCAAGAGCTCGGCGTCATGAAGACGTGGAATTGCTACGGGTGGCCGGAATGTCGATGCAGTGGTTTAGTGAGCTATCGACGGTGAAACGGTACTGTTGGACGAAGACGAATAACCTTGCGGGATCGAGCGATTCAAGTGATCGACGCGTCATTGCATCGGATCGAGACCGCGCCTTCGCGAGGGCCGGGTGGCAGCGTGGTGGAGACCGATCGAATCGAGCTCGTGCTCGCGTGGGGCGGGAACCTGGTCAGCGGTGTCTCCGGTGTGCGGCTCAGAACGAGTTACACACATTTCCCTGTCCGGTTGTTCACACTTTTCTCGTCTCCTACGCCTGCCGCTGGGGAATTTCCGGCGCCGGCATGACCGCTGTGGACTCGAGAGCGATCAACCGTTGCCGAGGAATGCGGGCATAGGCGAAAATCCTTCCCGGCCAACTCCGGACCATCGACCGCATCACCGAAGCGGACGCTCGGCGATGCGGTCGACCCGACCGGGAACCTGGCCAGTGGCTTATAGCTGGCTCGATAGTCCATGGGTTGCACCTTTTGGGGGGTCATTGAAATTCGACACACTGCGCTGGTGACTATCGCGAAGATATCTGAACACCGACGCCGAAGCAGCCGTCAAGGCCATCGCTTCAGCGCGATGCGCATTCGAGTCAGGGCCTTCCGCTGACTTCGAGCAATGAATACACACCTGATTGCACTCTACCTAAACTAAGCGCAAAATTTTTTAACGTGAAAATGACGATACGGTGGTAAGCGGCGCTACGCGGGTGCGGATTCAATTGCAAAAAATACACCAAGGAGAAAGATCATGATTCACAGAATGCTTGCGTCCGTTCTTCCCATTGCGCTTGTGGTTTGCGTAAGCAGCCTGGAGAAATCCGCCATCGCGGGTACGGACGCGACATCGGGTGCCGGGGCCGATAGACCCGATATCAAGGTTGGCGACCGGTGGAAATTCCAGTGTGTCGATTACTACGGCGTTAAGTCCGAGCGGCTCTGGTTGGTTGCAACTGTCGATCAATCGGGCATCAAGGCCACAGAGAACGGAAAGTCGCTTTTGCTAACTTCTGACTTGAACGAAATGGAGTCGCCGCGACGCAAGGATTCAAACCGAATGCTCCTGAGTTTTCCGCTTGTGGTCGGCAAGCAATGGGACTTTAACGACAAGTTCATAGAGCAGGAATCGAGAACGGGGAGCGAAGGCTCTGGCAAAGGAAGCGTTGCGGTCGCCAGCCACGAGAAAGTGCGGGTGGGAGCGGGTGAATTCGACGCTTTCAAACTCGAATCCAGTACCGATCTCAGTTGGAATAACGGTAGACGTACTTCGACCAGCACAAGCAAAAGCACGTATTGGTACGCCCCGGCGGCACGCGCCATTGTAAAGATCGGAACTTTTGCAAACGGTGCTGAACATAGTTGCGAACTGGTCGAGTTCCAACTGCAGCCTTGAAATGGTGCCGAGCGACCCCCCCAATAAAATGGCGAGACCGTGTGCCTGATAGGAGGCATTGTTGCAAGCGGGGAAGCGACGCTTAAGACAAATATCGAATGCCCCGTTTCGAGATCTGGCTACTACTGCTTCGGGTCGATCTGGAAAAATCGCGCCCGGTTTCGGTGGCCTCGGTGAAAGGACCGCAATTGGCGACATTGCGAACGTTCACGTTCCGGTGACCGCTTGGCGGTCGGTACCGATCGTGTGAAACCAGCGTAAGCTGCCCGACACGGACGAACCTGGCCGGCCACTAGCAGACTAAGCGAGGCGCGACGAAAATCACGCGAAAGGGCACGCTTTTGTGTCGGCTAGTTGCACCGGACCAGCCACAAGAAACCTTGAGAGAGGTTCCGTAACAATGGGATTTGATAATCCCAAGCGAATCGTTCTGGGCCAGG
>CAZSOI010000015.1:0-1705 GCA_964608115.1 uncultured Burkholderiaceae bacterium
CGTTGCCAGACTGTCGCGCACAACCTCGACGATCGTCGGAAACGAGCGCCCCATGAGCTCGCAGAAGATCGCGGCCGCAGATCGCAACAGTGCAGACGACTGGCTAGCCGACAGGTAAGGCAGCGGGTTTGAAGCGGCGGGCGAATTAGGGCCGTTCATCAAAAGGCGGGGCGGGCACGCCCGGAAATCGTTCCGGAACTGTCGTCGAATGTAGCTTGCGTATTCGAGAAGTCAAGCCAGAATACCGGCCGGAATATGGCATAAAGTTTTCCGCCATAACGACGAGTGCGGCATCGGGCACGACCTTTGGTCTCACGTAAACGTGTCACAGCATAAACCCAGAGCCAGGAACCAGCGCTAGGCGCTGGCCCGAGGCGCCCCGCGACCCCTTAAGCCAAGGTAGCGTCGGCCATCCGAACCGGCGCTCCAGCGACTTTGCGCATCGAACCAGTACATCGGCCTCCCAGTGCGCCGGGGCTCCTGCAAAAGCCAGCACCACTGTGTTCCCTGCGCCGGTGCGCGGCAAACGCAGGTAGCGCGATTCAAATACCGCACTGATAGCCGCCAGGTTCGGCGCCAGCGAACGACCGAAAAGATTAAAAACAGCGGTTCCATCCTCGCGAAGCGCAGCTCGGCAGGTCTCATAAAACGCTACGTCATCAAACACCGGTCCGCGTGCCTGGGCGTCATACAGATCCACCTGTACGCAGTCCGCGCTTGTCGGTACACGCTGGGGGAATACTCCGGCGTCGGCCTGCACTACACGCAGCCGCTCATCATCGGGCGGCAACAAAAACCACTGACGGGCTACGCGGATCACCGTTGGATTGATGTCCACAGCGACGATTTGACTCTCTCGCAAGTAGCGGTGGCAAAACTTGGCCAGCGCCCCTGCGCCTAGGCCCAACTGCAGCACGCGCTTCGGGTGCGGCGCAAAGATGAGCGGGGCCATCATCTGCTGCTGGTACTCAAGCTCGAGGTGAAACGGGCGTGCAAGCCGCATGGCACCTTGCACCCACTCAGTGCCAAAATGCAGGTACCGCACGCCTTCCGACTCGGACAGCGTCACGGCCTCGATGCTCTTCGCGCCGCGCGGCGCCGTATCACGCATCGCCGTCAGCGCCCTCGGCGGCAGCCTTGGACAGGCGCGTCAGATCGGAGAGCACGAGACGAAAGGCACGCTCCAGAAGGGCCGATGTTTCCGCCGGAGCGATCCAGGAGGGGCGCAGGTACGTCATTAGGCTTTCGCGAGAGAGCGAATACAGGCCCTCACCTGCCGCCGTACTGAAAAGGGCCAAGGTGCGGCTCGGCGTAAAACCCTCAAGGCGCACCCGAGACGTAGCCTCACCAATGCGCAGATCAAACCAAGCCTTTTCCTTCCAGCCAGCGACTAGCTCCTCGGCTTGGATTGGGTCGAGCCCACCCGTGACTGGAGGGCTCTTGTCCTGGATCCACTGGTGCGAGACGCCGGATCCGCTTGCCAGGAGAACCTCGTGAACTGCCTCATCCAGGACGCTGGTGGGTCCCTCACGAGGGGCGACGGACACTTGATCGATACGGAAGCCATCTAGGCGGATTCGCACTGTGCTAACCGAGAAGCTTGGCACCGCCGGCGCCGAATCGCCGCCTTTGAGCGCATGGGAGTGCGCATGCATGAGGTGATCGAGTAGCTCGTGGAGCTTTGCATCGGGCCAGCGGATCAGCG
>CAZSOI010000016.1:0-4454 GCA_964608115.1 uncultured Burkholderiaceae bacterium
CGTGCCCGGCGCGTGCTGCCACATGAGGCGCGTTACGACGCGCTGGCGCGCAGCCTGGGTGCCGCGCGTTCGCAGATCAGCGTATCGGAGCGTGGGCGACTTGTGCTCGTCCCGGTTGACGATATTGTGTACCTTCGAGCCGAGCTCAAGTACGTAACGATCCGCACGGTGGCGCGCGAATATCTCACCGAAGAATCGCTCACGGCCCTGGAGAGCGAATTCGGTGACCGCTTCGTGCGCATTCACCGCAATTCACTGGTGGCGCGTCGCTATATCGCAGGCTTTCAGCGCGTCAAAGGCAAGTCCGAGGCCGCTGGCGAGTCACCCGAAGGACACTGGGAGATTTTGCTGCGCGATCTTGATGAGCGTCTGCCGATTAGCCGGCGCCAATGGCCAAGCGTCAAGGCCGCTGCCGGAGTGTGAGCTTGCTAAACTGGCAATTCCATGTCCTTGTCCATTGCAACGCTTCGCATCGCAACGCGCGCGAGCCCGTTGGCATTGTGGCAGGCCGACCATGTGCGCAAACTGCTGTTGCAATCTGACCCGACCCTGAAGATCGAGCTGCTTGAACTGACAACGCGCGGCGATCAGATCTTGGATCGAACGCTTTCAAAGGTTGGGGGCAAAGGACTCTTTGTCAAAGAGCTCGAGGTGGCCCTGCTCGAAACAAGGGCCGATCTTGCGGTCCACTCCCTTAAAGACGTGCCAATGGAGCTTGCGCCGGATTTCGAGCTCGCCGCGGTCCTGGAGCGCGCCGACCCGCGCGATTGCCTTGTGAGCTCGCGTTTTAGGCGCCTAGATCAGATGCCCGAAGGTGCGCGGGTGGGCACTTCGAGTTTGCGGCGCGAAATGGCGCTGCGTGCGCGCTTTCCTCACCTGCAGATCCTTGCTGTCCGAGGCAATGTGGGCACACGATTGGCCAAGCTCGACCGCGGAGACTTCGACGCCCTGGTGATGGCGGTCGCTGGTCTGCGACGATTGGGTCAAGGCGAAAGGATTACGCAGATACTTGCGCCGGAGGTGTGCTTGCCGGCGCCGGGACAAGGCGCGCTAGCAATTGAGATTCGCGCCGAAGATGAGCCAATGCGAGCGCGGCTGCGCGCCCTGGAACACGCGCCCACGAGGGCCGCGGTAGTCGCCGAGCGCGCTGTCTCGCGCGGTCTGGGCGGCAGCTGCGAATTTCCCTTGGCCGCCTACGCGCAGATTACGCAAGAGCAGTTGCATTTGCGTGCCTGGGCGGGCAATGCCGCGCGCGGTGAAATGATGGATGCGCAGGCGAGCGGGCCGATGACGCAAGCCGAGGCCATAGGTTTGCGTGTCGCCGAGGAACTCAAAGCACGCGGCGTTGAGCGACTGCTTCACGGTGGATAAGGCTTGAAACGAGACGCCGGACGGCTCCCTTACTTGCTAATCACCCGGCCACAAGCGCCTGGCCGGATCTTGGCGGCACAGTTGCGTGCCGCGGGTATGGATGCGTTGTGGTGGCCGGCTTTTGCGCTATTGCCCCCTGATGACCCCGCCGCGCTGCGCTCGAGCGTGGAACGTCTGGCGCTTTTTGACCTAGTTGTGTTCGTCAGCCCTGCTGCAGTTCGCGCATTCGCGCCTTTGCAAAATGACGCCTGGCCAGCCCGAGTAAGCATTGCGGCCGTCGGCGCGGCAACGGCGCGCGCCGCGCGCTCGCAACTGCCGCAGGCCAATCAAGCTCGCATCATCTGTCCGGACGGCGAAACAGCCGCCGATGGGGGATCTGAGTCCTTATGGCGGGCCATGCTCGAGGTTTTGCCCACACCGCGCCATGTGCTGATCGTGCGCGCTCAGGTGGGGCGGCGTTGGCTTGCCGAGCGGCTGCTAGGATGCGGTGCCAAGGTCGAGGAGGTCGTCGCTTACCGTCGCGTAGCGCACACTCCAACTGCCTCCCAGTGGGCGGCGCTGTGGGCCGCGACGCAGGGTAACGTGCCCTTAGCAGCACTGTATAGCAGCTCCGAGGCCGTTGGCGTCGTGGGCGAGATGCTCGGGCGGGAGCCGGCTATTGCGGCACGGCTGTTGCGCGGCGTTGCACTTTGCGTCCATGAGCGAATCGAGCAGACGCTTAGGGCAAGCGGTCAGACGGATGTGCGACGTTGCGAACCTGAGGTCGCGTCCATCCGTCGGGCATTGGGTTTAGACGAAACCGGCACAGCGCTCGTCCGCGCAAATCGAGCGGCGATGGATCCGTCGTGGATTTCGTAACATTGTGCTCATTATGAGTGAGGCAAATTCCCCACCCCCGAATGCTGAGGCAGCAAGTGTCGCCACCGCAAAAGGCGGCACATCGACAGCAGCTCGCGCTTTGGGCCTATTTTCCTTGCTATTGGCCGCGCTGGCGCTAACACTGGCGTTTTATCTGACACGCCGCGACAACGATCTGGAGCAACGCATTGCTCAAGAACGCGCCGATGCCCTGGCGCGGGATCAGCGCAACACAGAACTGGCGCAGCGCCTGGGGGAACTTGAGCGGCAGTGGACGCAGGCGCAAAGCGACGCCGATGTGGCAACGGGTTTGGTCAGCAGTGCTGAACTACGTCGACAACGCGAGGCGCTGGCACTTTTGGACGTCGAGCGTCTGATAGAGCAAACGCAGTTGCAACTTCGGTTGGGTGCGGCTCCGAGCTTGGCGATCGAAGCGCTCACCGCAGCCGACGCCCGCTTAGGGCACGTGGCGGGCCAGAGGACAGCACAGGTACAGGCCGCGCTGCGCCATGATCTTGCGCGCCTTAGGGCCGCCCCCGATTTGGACCGGGGCGCCCTTGCGGCGCGCCTTGATCCATTGCTTGTGGCTGTCGATGGTTGGCGCGTTAGCGCCGATCCGTTGCACTTGGGCCTTCGACCACAGGGGACGGCGTCGCTGCCGGCCCCGAATGCGCCGGGGGGACGATCCGCAGATTCCTTCGGGGCCCGAGCACGTGCTTGGATCGAAAACGAGTTTGGCGACCTGGTGCGCATACGCGAGGTTTCGACGCCCGATGCCCTATTGCTCAATCCGGAACAGCAGCAGTTACTGCGCGAGCGCTTTCGTCTGGGAGTGCTAGATCTTCGTCAGGCCATCTTGGCCCGGGACGAGCGCATGGTTCGGGCCGAGCAAACCGCGCTGGAGGACCTGCTGTTGCACTACTTCGATCCGGGCCAGCCCGCCGTAGCAAATGCACTGGCGCAGCTGCGGGCGATTGGAGCTGCCTCCACTGGCGCTGCTCCACCGACGCTGCAGGAGACGCTGAGCGCCTTGCGCGCGGCGCGCGGCGGGCCGGACGGCGGCAACGGGTAAGAGCGTGAAGACGCTGCTTTGGGCCTTGTGGCTGGCGGTGATCGCAGCCGCCATTGCGATCGGTCTGCAAGCTACGCGGGGCTCGGTGGTGGCGTTTGCGCCACCCTGGCGCATCGATTTTTCGTTGAATTTTTTCCTGTTGCTTCTTGCCCTTACGCTGTGGTTGACCTACCGCGCGGGCCGCTTTACACAGCGGCTGAGCGATTTTCCTGAACGAGTCCGGGACTACCGCGAGCGGCGTTCCGAATTAGGCGCGCTGCGCGGGTTGCGCGAGGCGCTCAAAGCACTGTTTGAGGGACGCTTTGCGCGCGCCGAGCGTGCGGCGCAGCGTGCGCAGTCTGTTGCTCCCGTCGCGGCACTGGCCGCACTCGTTGCTGCGCGCGCGGCCCACCGGATGCAGGAGTACGAGCGGCGCGAACAATGGCTCGAGCGGGCCGAAGCGGACGCCGAGCTGACGACGGCACGTCTGGTGTTGAGCGCGGAAATGTGGTCGGAGCAGCGCGACGATGCCCGCGCGCTGCAGGTGATCGAGCGGCTGCACGGAGCCGGTGCCCGGCACATTCACGCCATGCGAATTGCGCTGGTTGCTCATTTGCAATCGAATCACTGGCAAGAAGCGCTGCGAATCGTGCGCGCCCTTGATAAGCACCGGGGACTGCCTGTGCCTGCCTCGACCGCTTATAAGGTGCTTGCCTATCGTGGCCTACTGCGGGAGTGTGCCGAAGACGCGCAGGCCTTGGCACGCGCTTGGAATGCAGTGCCGGCCGCCGACCGGCATTCCCCCGATCTGGCATTGGAGGCCGCCCAGTGCTTTAACCGTTTGGGCCGCGGCGAGGATGCCGCTCGGGCGCTGGAGCAGTGCTTGCGGCAAAACTGGAACGAGCGGTTGCTCGAAGAATACGGCCGATGCCCTGGCCTGAACGTAAGCGCTGCAATCGCGCAGCTCGAGGCCTGGATCCAGCAGCACGGCCGCAGCGCCACGGCGTTGCGGTGCTTAGGGCGGATCTGTCTACGCGCGCAGCTTTGGGGCAAGGCACGGGCGTATTTGGAGGAGAGCCAGCGGATGGAAAACAATCCCGACACCCATCTTGCCTTGGCTGAGCTGGCCGAGAGTGTAGGCGACGCCGAGCGGGCGGCACAGTGCTATCGCGAA
>CAZSOI010000017.1:0-5975 GCA_964608115.1 uncultured Burkholderiaceae bacterium
ACACTTCCTGACCAAGACGCTACCCAAGGTCGAGACGGAAATGAGCCTACACGTGCTTGCCTATAACATGAAACGGTTGATGAAGATCCTCACGCCCGAGGGCCTCATCGACGTCATGCAAACTTGAGGCCGCGGGGAGCCCGCAGGAAGGGCCAAAGCGCGAAGAGATGAAACGTCGATCGCGGTGGATTCAAGGCGACCGGTCAACCAAAGTAAACCGGAAATCGGGACCGCGACCAATCCAGGCGGAACGCTCCGAGCTTCACGGCCAGTGCGCTCAGAAATTCGGGTTTTTGCACAGCCTCGGTCGATTGTTCGCGTCCGGGTAGTCCGGTTTGCGGTAGATGTCGGTTTTGCGGCGGGCTACCATTGCGAACAACCGGCCAGGAGCGGGTCGAACGCAAGTTACGCAGAAATGACCAAAACCGAACATCGAGCATATTTCGCGCGATAACTGCTGCCGGGCGATTGCTTGGCTAACAATTGGCCAGATGCGTCCTTTGAACGATACATTTTGAATCCGCGGGCAGTCCGCGCTACCCACTTTCCCCGAAATTTTTCTCGTTTCGCCACATCCAAATGCGAAGACTTATTGGACTAGTTCTCGCCGCAGGGGTGACAGGAATTGCAGCTGGGCAATCCAAGCTCGAGGCCGAGAATCTGTTATTTTCGCCGCCAAAGTATTTCAAGGTCGGCTTTCAGTCGAACCGGGATAACAGGCTGATGAGCGAGTGGGTGCCGGAAAATCAATCTGTCGAAGATTGGACCGAGATGATCACCGTCCAGGTGTTTCGCGGTGCATCGGTCGAGGCTGCGGCATTCTTGCAAAATGTTGGCGCACGCTACATGGGTGCATGTCCCGGAACCACTGCCAAGGGCATCTTCACCGGGACAACGAACGGGTACGTTGTTTCGATGCTCGTGCTTAAGTGCCCCAAGAATCCTAATTCGGAAAAACCCGAAACCACCGCGTTCCGCGTAATCAAGGGAAGCGACGCACTTTACTCGGTTCAATATGCATGGCGCCTTGTGCCGACAGACCAGGAAATGGATGGCGCGATGCACGTTCTCGGGAGCGTTACGGTTTGTGATACACGGTCCCCTAGCCATCCGTGCCCTCCCTTGGTTCCGGTTTCGCCGGTGAAATGATCGCCAATATTCATGCGACATCGAGCGCTGGTTGCATCCAGTGCACTGCGTCGCCTTTTCGGTGAATATCTTCTTTGCGTGATCTGTGGCGTCCGCTTGGAGTCGCAATCGTCAAAGTTCGGTGATCTTCAACGTGAAAGCTGCCTGGGTCGCGGCAACGGCGCTTCTATTGCAAATCGTTTGGTCTGAAGTTAGGGCTGCGGGTCATGAAGGCTTTTGCGCAAGGAAAACAGATGCCCTGCGGGCTTTCGTTTGCGAAGATGACGAGCTCGCTAGCCAAATCCGAAGTCTCGACAAAATACTTTCGAACATTGCAACCCGCATGAGCACAAGCGAGGACGCCGACCCTGAGTACTCTGAGGAAGACTGCGTCAACAAGCTGCCAACGACATGTTCGTCAGAAAAGCTTCGCGAGCCTTCGCCGCGCGTCGCTGCCAGGCCCTGTCTTTCCCAACGCATAGCTGAGCACGCGCATATCGTCGCGCAATTCGACCTGGCTACGGGGCAGCCTCCATTCCGCCTTTCTCCTGTTGAGCTCGAAATTGCGCGAAACCACATTGCTCCGCACGTGAGGATCGGATGGGCATTTGCAAGTGACACGGCATGGAAAGGGCTAATGCGAGTTGTCCGCGCCGTTACGCCGACCAAGGATGACGCAGACGAGTTTCTAAAGGCTTTCAGCGGACCGGGGGCGTCAGTAAGGATTTTCGAAAATCGATTCGCCTTGGGAGAGCAATGCATGAAGCATGCCTGTTCGTCTGAATATAGCGGCGTCGTGCTCGACTTGAAGTCCGGCGAAATGGTTCTTGCAGTTCACCGGCCGCGGACCAAAGTGGCGGTGTACGAAAAGAAATGTGTTTCCTCTCAGCTCAAAAAAGATTGCCGAATCGAAGTTTCGCGAGCCCTGGGAAGGAACGGAGCCAGATGTTGTCAGCCCGCAACCAAACACGCCGTTCTTGATTCAGACCACTCCGTGTGACTAATCCAGTGGCCGCTTTTCGGCAAGGCTTGAGTCGGCTGTGGGTCCAGGCCGTGTGAAAACATGTCGGCTTTCGCCGGATCCGGCGACCGCTCTTGGCGAGGCGGCATATCTGCAGAGGGTCGCTTTTGTTAGATCGCGCCCGCTTTTGGTGAACGCGACGAATGACCGAAATCGGGTACCTAGCGTCAATCCGACGATCAGCATAGGCTCTGGAGCTACACGGCCGCGAGTGGAGTGAACCTGCCGGCTGTCGTTCTCGCACATCGCGGTCCTTCGCGGCCCGTTCCAGCGGCAACCCTTTCGTGCAGTGCGCGCTCGCCAACAGAGTACCGTCACGTCACAGCAGAGGTCGCGAACCCGTTCGAAGGCACCGATCCGGCGCACGCTGATTCGCGTGCTTATGCCCGAAGGCTCAAGCCTTTTGGCGCGTGAGTCGCTCAAAGCACTCGGCCGAGTCGGCTTACACGTCGAGCCGATGGACTCAAACCCGAAATGCCTCGCAAGATGTTCCAAGTATTGCCGCCAGCGACATCCGCAGCACCCGCATCGGTAGCTTGCTTGGAGGAAGAGCATCTACGTTTCCCGCCCACGTGAGAACTTCAGGGGATCGACAGACACGCCGCGCAAGCACTTAGGTTGCCGCGTTGGCAGAACCGCCCTGCGCGACGAACTCATGCCAGTGCCCGCGCACGAATTGCTCGAACGTCTTCGGCTTCGCGCCACCGATTTTCTCGATCGTGTCGGTCACCGCGAACCTTCCGGCTTCCGGTGCTATGGTCGCGGCGCGGAGCGACTTCCACAGAGAGGAGAGGTGATCGACCGCGTGCGCGTTCCACGCGCGGGCGAGCGCTTCCGTCTTCCACTGCTCGTCGGTGGTCTCCTGGTAGTGCACATCGCGGTCGAGCACGCGCGCGAACGTCGCGATGATCTCCTTTAGGGAGTCCACTTCACCGATCACCGCGTACGCAGTGCCGGCCGCCCACGAAGAGCTCGTCAGCAGGCCGACAGCGATGCGCGCCACATCTTCAGCAGCAACGAGCGGAAGCAACGTGTTCTCCGTCCCCCATGGCAGGCGAATCGCGCCTCGCGCGGGTAGGCTCAAGTGCACCAACCGGGCGACGTTCTCATAGAACACCGTGGCGCGGATGTGTACGGGCCCGACGCCGGCCCACTGGAAGACCTGCTCGGAGAGGAAGTTTTGCCGCATGCGCGGGGTGGGCGCCTCCGTCGATGACTGGTACATCACGAGGTTGACCAAGCGCGAAACACCCTCCTCGCGCGCGGCGCAGGCCATCGCGGCGGTCGCGTCTGCGAGTCCGTCCTGAACGGGGTAAGCAAAGTAGATGGACGAGACACCCTTCACCGCCTTCTGGACCGACCTGACGTCGAGGAAGTCGCCGACGAAGATGTCCGCGCCGAGCTCCTTCAGACGTTCAGAGCGCTCATCAATCCGGTGAACGAAGGCACGAACGGCGACCTTCCGCGCGAGGAGCAGCTCAGCGACGTGCCGGCCCGTCTTGCCTTGCGCACCACCTGCTGCGGATGTAACAAGGATAGGCTTTTCCATGGGACTCCCGCCTTTCTCCCGATTCATCGGGGGGTCATACGTACCACGTCAGTTGGAAGATCGAACTCACGTGCTGAGACAAGCTGGCCCGCTCAGAGCACGCGCTTCCCTGAGGTTGCTCAACAGATAGACACGGGCCGCCCACCGGTTCGACAGGCCGTCGTTGCCAGAGAACTGGCCCAGCACGAAACCGTTGGGTAGATCGATGAATGCGAACGCACCGAGTTCGAGATCGGTCACGAACGCCCGCGGCCGCGACGTGCATGAGCACTTTGCGCCGCGTCAAAGGCTCCTGCTGATCGTTGGGGTACGCGCGCAGGTGGCAGAGCTCGCTCATGAGCGCAGGCTGCGCGCGTGGTGTGCTCGCTGCGTTCATCGTACTTCTTGTGATGAAATGATCATCATCATGTTATCGGGCACGAAAAGAAAACCTCTCGCGCCTATGAGATCATTGGCAACGCTTCGCGGCAGCGAGGATGCGTTCTGCCAACTCGTCGTCATGGACGAGGCGTGCGAGCACGATCGCACCGACCATACGAGACGCCGTCGCCAGCGCTTCATCGCTGAGGCTGCCTTTCGGCGTCTCGGGGTGGAGCCTACGTTCCACCTGGCGCAAAAAGCTGCGACCGATCTGCGCGAAGGCGCGTCGCACCGACCCCTTCTGGCGGGCACCCTCGGTGCCGAGCGCTGCAATTACGCAGCCGTGTTCGGGGTGCAGCGCGTGCTCTTTGGAGAGGTACGCGTCGAACATCTCGGAGGCCGACTTGTCCCCGGCAAGCAAGCTCCCTTTGGCGGCATGTGCAACCGCCTTGGCGATGAGCTCGTCCCGATTTCGGAAATGGACGTAAAAACCCCCGTGCGTGAGCCCGGCAAGCTTCATGAGCTTAGGGATGCTCACCGCCTCGATTCCGTCCTGCCGGAGCGCACGTGCAGTTGCCCCGACAATGCGAGTGCTGACGTTCTCCTTGTGGCCTTCGGGGTATCGCATAAGATTATGATCATCATTCCATCGATAAATGTCAAGGCCGCGGTCAAGGGTCATTAGTCGAGGCGGCGAGAGAGTCAGTTTCCTAGGACGAACTTGGCGCCCGTTGAAGCACCGCGCAGCGCCGACTCGTGCCCGACCGAGCACGCCGCCAGGAATCTCCAACGGCGCAAGAGGATGCGGGCCGTCGCGGTCGTGCGAACCTTTGCTTCTCTTGGCAGGCGCTGTTTCCGCCTTGGGTCGGGTTTGCCGCGCGGCGCCCGCTGACCGCAATGCGACGCCATGGCAGCCATGCGGCGGATTGCGGATGTAATTCGAGCCACATACTTTGTAGCGCTGCACGGCCACTAGCAAACGAACCGATGCAGGCGAATGTCGATTGAAAGTGGACTTCGCAGCTAACTGTCACTTCGTCCGTGCCGTAGAACACGGTTTTCGGCCGGTTGAACTGGGAACACAGTTGTTTTCAGCGGAAAACAAGATTCGGGTCGAGTCCGGTGGGATGCGACAGCGCTGCCCTGCCCCTCAGTCAATCGCAACCTTTGTCGGAGACACGTTCCAGATCTTCTCGCAGTACTCGCGGATCGCCCTGTCCGAGGAGAACTTACCCGCACGCGCGGTGTTACAGATCGACATGCGGGTCCAGCGCTCCGGGTTTCTCCATGCGGCGTCTACCCGCTCCTGACATGCCACGTAGTCGGCGTAGTCAGCGAGGACCAGGAAAGGATCGCGGCGCAACAGGCTTTCGACGAGCGGACGGAAGATTTCCCGATCTCCACGCGAGAAATGTCCGCTTGCCACAAGGTCCAACGCTTGGCGCAATTCGGGGTTGGTATCCGCGCACCCTGCCGGCCGATAGCCTTCGTGCTGGACGCGCTCGACCTCCGCGGCCGTCAGGCCGAAGAGGAAGAAGTTGTCCGCGCCGACTTCTTCGCGGATCTCGACATTGGCGCCGTCCGGCGTGCCAATGGTGAGCGCGCCGTTCATCATGAACTTCATGTTACCCGTGCCCGAAGCCTCCTTGCCAGCAGTCGAGATCTGTTCGGACAGGTCCGCCGCCGGGTAGATCGCGTGTGCATTCTTGACGTTGAAGTTCGGAAAGAACACAACCTTCAGCCAACCGCTAACGACCTGGTCGTTGTTCACGACCTCGGCGACGCCATTGATCAGGCGGATGATGAGCTTGGCCATGTGGTAGCCGGGGGCTGCCTTGCCACCGAAGAGAAAGCAGCGCGGCACAGCGGCGAGTTGCGGGTTCCGGCGCAGACGGTCGTAGAGCGTGATGATGTGCA
>CAZSOI010000018.1:0-16023 GCA_964608115.1 uncultured Burkholderiaceae bacterium
ATCGGGTTACGCATGCGCTCGACAAAACGACGCTCCTGCTCTTCGTCGTTTACCGAGAACCAGTACTTGATGAGATAGATGCCCGAGCGCACGAGCATCTCCTCAAAAAGCGGGCACGCACGCAGGAATTCCTCGTATTCCTCATCGCTGCAAAAGTCCATCACGCGCTCGACGCCGGCGCGGTTGTACCAGCTGCGGTCAAAAAGGACAATCTCCCCAGCAGCGGGCAACTGCTCAACATAGCGCTGAAAGTACCATTGGCTTCGTTCGCGCTCAGTGGGCGTACCCAAGGCAACAATACGGCATACGCGTGGATTCAAGCATTCGGCAATGCGCCGGATCACGCCACCTTTGCCCGCGGCATCGCGGCCTTCGAACAGGACGCAAACCCTGAGGCCCTGTAGCCGCACCCACTCCTGCATTTTCAGCAGCTCGAACTGCAACCGCACAAGCTCATCGATATAACGGTAATCCCCCGTCGGAGGAACCAGCGGTGTTGCATCCCCGACGATGCGCCAGCGACCCTCTGCCGCCGCTCGCTCTTCCGCATTAACGCGAATTTCTCCTTTGCGTGGGGCTTTCCATTGGGGTTTGCGCTTTTGCGTCTTCTTGCGTTCACTCATGGCTGATCACTTCACTTTGCCTATCGATGCTTTGGTTTTTCGCACTCCGCACATGGCGAAGGGCGCCCGTTCCCTATTACGGCGTCCTTGTGGGAAGGTAAATCCCCTTGTCAGGCATAGATTGTTTCGTCGATCGTGGGATTGAAGGCCAATTCCTGCGATTCCTGTGCCCGATCGGCACCCGGCCATCTCTTGCGCAAGCGCAAGGCCTTGGTCGGCTCGGGCCAAAGCAACCAGCTGCCTTTGTTGGCGTCCGCCGCGCCGCGTAGGCAATCGCTGGTACGGCCCTTAGAAGATACCAAACCGATCGCACGGTCGCTCGAAAAAATATCCGGGGACGCACGCCGTGGCACTTGTAGCGCCTTGAACCGTGGGCTGTTGCATCATTTGCGCTGATCAAGCGGCGGCTAGCGCAGAACTATTCGGGGGCAAGCGAACGTTGTGCATGGAAACTTTCGCCTTTCGCTACATTTGGAGCTGAGATTTTTCAACGCACAACCCTGCGCTGCCAACGCACATGAGCAGAGCTAGCACCCCTTCCCGGTCGCACCGGGTCTGTCCGCACGCAGCGGAAGAATCTGTGAAAATGCAACATGCTTACCGAGCTTAGCGTCGATGACTTCGCGGCAATGCCTTACCTAGAGACATCAGCCCTGATGAAGAGCCATGGTAAGAAACTTTCCTTCTCGAGGCTAAAGCCCAACGTCGTTGTCGGACCAAACGGCTCGGGTAAAACCGCATTGCTAGACACTCTGGCAATTCGCTTTCTGACGTTTTTTTCGAGCGAAAGCACGTTGGATCGCCGATACGTCCTAGATGTGGATGCAAGGGCGTGGTGGACAAAATCCCGCAAGGCGCCTTATGAATTTGCATGGCTCAAGGGATTGGCCTGCATCACGGACAATGCGCCGGCCCTGTACTACCGTCCAGGTCACGTTCCGGGCAACGAGCCCACCGTCGCTGATGCCATGATGGGTGAGTACTGGGAGCAAGCGCAAGAGTATGCGAAGCTTGTGGAGGGCAGATCGTCCGGCGAGCAAAACCAGGCGGTCTTAGGAAAAATCACAGAAGCGCTCCAAGACGGCAAATTGCCTATGCGATACGCCTATATGAACTGGGACTTCGGCGCGACCGCTAGGGACATCACCAAGCTAGATACCTTCGTCTACGGTAACGACGCCTACGCCAGAGCCGAAGTCCTCAAGGCGATTTATCGTCCAGCACCCAACGCAGTGCCCTTGATCCTCATGGACGAACCGGAACAGTCGCTCGACGTGAAAGCGGAAGCTCAGCTCTGGTCGTATATTGCAAAGGCAAACTGCGAGAAGATGCAAATCATCACTGCAACCCACAGCATGTACCCGCTGATCCACAGGAACAGCTTTAACTTGATTGAAACAGAGCCGGGTTTTGTTGATGAAGTTCTCGAACTTATGGCTTAGAAGTCCACGTGTCGCAGGCCAGGTTGGGGCACTTTGACCTGTAACTCCTGCCTGCGGGGATTTCCGCCGCAACTTGCCGCAGCAAGCAGACCGTTAAAACGACGCCGAATCTGGCGCAACCTCGAGAACATGCGCATAGTTACTACATGGTTGCGGCACCCGCGCATGCAGCGAAGAGCAATGCTCTTATCGTTGACCACCATTGCCCTGATCCTCGGCGGGCCTGCGCTGTCAGCAGACGGTGTTATCGAAACCGTAGCCGGCGACGGTACGGCCGGTTTTGGCGGGGATGAAGGACCCGCAACCGCTGCGTCGTTGGGCAACAACCCGTGGAGCGTGACGGTCGACGCGGCGGGCAACTTGTACATCGCCGACACCGGCAACAACCGAATTCGAAAGGTCGACGTTGCCGGTGTGATGCACACGGTGGCGGGGAACGGCATTGCCGGCTTCAGTGGCGACGGCGGCGTTGCAACAGGAGCGAGTCTGAATGGACCATTTGCAGTTGCCGTGGATGCCGCGGGCAATATCTACATCGCAGACACCAACAATAATCGGATCCGCAAAGTCGACACCAAGGGGATCATCAGCACGGTAGCAGGCGGTAACACATTCGGCTTCGGCGGCGACGGAGGCCCAGCAACTGACGCAACCCTGTATGCGCCCGAGAGCCTCGCATTGGATCCGCATGGCAGCATCTACATTGCCGATTGGGGAAATGCTCGCGTTCGGGTGATAAATCCCGCAGGAGTGATCAACACGGTCGCTGGAAACGGCGCAAATGGATATAACGGCGATGGGCAACCTGCGACCGCCGCGCGAATTAGCGCTCGCTGCGTTGCCCTGGACTCCGCAGGGAACCTTTATATTGCGGACGAAGAAAGTAGTCGCATTCGCAAAGTCGACAGCGAGGGCGTCATCAGTACCGTGGTAGGCAATGGCGCTTTCGGATTTAGCGGGGACGGGGGCGCCGCGACGCAAGCGAGTCTGTACGGCCCCTATGCCGTTGCCGTAAGCAGATCCGGCCATATTTTTATCGCCGACTTCTTCAACAATCGCGTGCGTGTGGTCAACTCCGATGGGATCATCAATACGGTCGCGGGTGATGGCATCGCGGGCTTTAGCGGCGATGGCGGTGTTGCATCGGCAGCGGAGCTTTCGAGTCTGACCGGTATAGCAATCGACACCGCAGAGAATATTTATATTCCCGACGGCAGCCATAGAATTCGCGAAATTGTAGTGGCAACGCAACCGGCGAACAGAAGAAACCAAAATGCAAAGCCCGCGACGCCGGATACGGATTGATTCGCGGACAAAGCTACCCGGGCATGGCAATAGCAAGCGGCGTGTCGGGTTTTTCTGATACAGAATGTGGCGATCAAGATTGGCGAATCCAAATTTTCGCGTGCGACTTCAATGAGTTACGTGGACCGCATATAACTTTTGCGCGGACCTTAAATGAGCGCGATCATCCAAAACCTGCGGGGCCAGGATCCATACACTTGCGAGCGCTCCCGGCGCCGCTCTTTCTTTAGTGCCACCAGCAATCTTTGCCGCCCCTTGGCGGATGCGGGCCTTGCGCCCAAAATGGCTCAATCCAGCTGACCCGGCGCTTTTGCGAACACCTCTACGACTTGCATGCGCGTGCCGCAATTCGGAGGACGGCGAAGTCAGGTAAGGGGCCGTTGTAAATACAAACATGACGAGCCCAGATGAGGTCGCACGCAGTTTGCGTACCGCTTATTTGCGCGCAATGGCTGGGGCAGCTGCGAAGATTGGTAAATACTACTGCGGAAAACCGCGACCTTGATCAAGCACTTGCTTGGGAGGCAACCATGTCGACAAGCTTCAAGGTTTATTACACGGATCCGATCAACGGGCGGCCTGCAACGGCCCTTCCAGCGAACGCGTTACCCTTGGCATACCCGACCGAGTACGATGCAACAAAAGCTGCGATGCAGGCGATCCGCACCGGACGTATCGTCTGGAGAATCGATCGGCCCGATGGGACGGTCATCACGCGCGAGGAGATCGAGTTCCTCTACCAGGGTCAAGCCGGTGAGTAGAAGAAATTTTTCGACTTACCGCGACTACTCCGGCAATCGAAGCAGAAGCGACGGCCAGCGGTGAACGTAGTCGTTCTAATCTCCAAGTGAAACGCCTTTGTTCGGACCATGGACTCTTATTGTCTGGAACATGACAGTGCAGGAGGGAGTCAAGTTGACCCCCACCATTTAGCAATCCAGCGCCCTTGTCCGATGCAATGTCTGGCGTGGTCGAAATTTACAGAGCATCGGGAAACTGACACATGGAAGCTGGCTGGTGCTCCATCGAGATCTATATTTTTGACCAAGCAAATCAGGAGAGCTGGTAACGCTCTCATGGGTGGCACACAGTTCTGCGAGCAGCGACTATCATGTCAATTTGCACGGACGCGCTGACGAAATTTGATTGTTTGTTGTCTGCTGAGCGGCTGACGGAGTCCCGAGATGACAGTAAATACGCTGATCGGCCTGGCGATCGGGCTTGGCGTCGCGCTTATCCTTCGTCAACTCTCCAAGCTCAACGAACGCTTGGCGCAAGTTCAAAAGACGGTCGTGGATCAGAGCGTCGCTTCGGCCTCGGTGCACGACGTGACCCATCCCGTTTTTAGCCTCCTGCAGCTTCAGCATGTTCGCCAAGGCTTTGAAGGCGCCTTTAAAGAGAAAGACCGCCTGGAGCAGGAATTGCATCGCTGCGAAGAATGGGTTGGAATGAAACAAGCGCAAGGACCCTCCCCCAACCTTCAGGAGAGGATGAAAGCCGTCTGCGACGCCGTTGCCAAAGCCGAGAGTGCGTGGCGGGAATACCTCTGGATGGTTGAGGCCAATGTCGCGGTTGCCAATGGGGGTGAATCCAGGGCCGATGCCCTGCGCCGGTTTGGAGAACTCACAAAAAGCGCTCCTGTGGCCTCCGACCGTGCCCGGGACTTGATGACGAGTTGGTCGGCCCGGTTACGCGGGGAAAGCGTTGAGGAAGTTCAGGTCGATCTGCCCGACAACAAAGTCAACGTACTTAAGACCGCCCGGAGCAATTAGGGTTACTCCTAACGTTTCGTACGACGAGCATTCATGCTTTCGAAAACGCAGTCGCCTAGATTGGCTTTGACTGCTTCGGTCGGCCGACACTAGATCTTCGCTTCACGCGAGCGAGTTGACCTACTTTTGATCGTCGGGGCAAATCCTGTCCAAGGTCGCACACGCGTACAGCAGCGGCCTCGCGCAGTCCATCGTTTTAAACCGCAGGTTGATCAAAAACGTTGCCTCGAAGGGTCGAAGTTTTCGGTTTGCGAGTCTTCCCGTGGGCTAGCGCCGGCCGCTAACGAATTTCCCATGCACATGCCCCGATCGCGGATTCTCAAATCGCCCCCAGTTCAATCGGGTCGCCGCAGTTGACGTGGTTAAAGCGAGATGCTTGAGGTTCTTTTCGTGGTTAGCGTTGTTGGCGGGGCACTGGCCCTTGCTCTTGCAACCGGATTCTTTCTGGCGGGCCGATATGGAGGAAGATCATTAGCGAAGCGGCGCACGATCACGATGGGAACGATCGTCGTCGCGATTCTTCTCGCAATTGCCTGGGTTCTAGTTACCGGAAGGGGCGTTTGCTGTTAATGAGGCAGAGCATCGACCCGTCAACGAGTTCACGGAATTTTCCGCTTGGCGCTACCTTGGCCTTGCCGCATCTCGAGAAAAATCACTGCGCCCTGAATGTGATGCAAACCCTCGGATAACCTTTAAGCACGAATAAATTGAGAACCTGGGCATGTGTTCCGTTCGCGAAGATTCGACATGGTTCGCATAGTTCCAATCCCTAGGGTTCCGTCTTCCCCACAAAAAACTGCGTTTCGCACAAAACGTTCCAACCCATTTCCGATGTAACAACAATTCGCCTCGCGGCCCGGAACACAACAACCTCGCAGCAACCGGACGACTTGGAATCTTGTGGCAAGTGTCGGACGCAACAGGTACTGGACATGCCAAATATCAGATTGTCAATTTTGACGTTACTTGAGGCAACGCATGACCCAAAGTGCGGTTTTGCGGCATAGTTTTTTGCGGTCAGATTTGTTTTGAAGACATAAAGAACTACTGCACTGAGTAATCGATGGGACGCAGCGGTACGTGCACGCAAGTCGAAGTGCAAACGGACGCAATGCTTGGGGGCGGGGGCAAAAATGGCGACACGGCGCGAGTTGAACTCCGCAATTCTGGCCAGCGCCGCGCTTTCGGCCGCGGCGCTACCTGCCGTGGTTGTACCGCAAACCGCGGGGCCGTTAGTCTTACCCCCTCCGCGACGCGAAGGCGGATTACCACTGCTCAGTGCGCTCAATCTGCGGCGATCGACTCGGGAATTTTCACCACGGCAATTGCCGGTACAAGTTCTCTCGGATTTGCTCTGGGCCGCATTTGGAGTTAATCGTCCAAGCGGCGACCGCACTGCGCCGTATTGGCGACACGTCATGGTGATCGACGTTTATGCCGCGATGGCTGATGGCGTTTGGCTGTTCGAAGCAAAGACGCACAGCTTGGTCCATTATCTGACGGACGACATCCGGGTACAGACCGGAACCCAGGAATTTGTCGGCGCGGCGCCATTAAATCTTATTTACGTCGCCCACGGCGAGCGCATGACGGACATCTCGGATGTAGAGCGGCAGCTCTACGCCTCGGTCGATAGTGCGTTCATCGGACAAAACGTATATTTGTTTTGCGCTTCGGAAGGCTTGGCTACCGTCTTTCGTGCGGCTGTGGACCATGCAAAGCTCGAACGGGCTCTAAAGCTGCCGGAGCGGCAGTTCGTCACCTTTGCGCAGACGGTTGGGTATCCCCGCAGTTAAGGCTGGCGTCGCACGCTTGCAGCGAAGTCGAAGGACACTGCCAAGCTGCGCTTGCTGAGAATCGTCCCATTGCTGGCAGGTTTGCTGGAGCACGTCGCGCTTCCTAAGGCAGGCGCATGCTCTTGCGAAGCTAGCCCTTGCCCAATATATGCCGGTAAGCGTTTGAAGTCGTCTTTGTCAACTTGGCGCCGTAAAAACCGTCAGCACGCCGGTATAGCCATACAGGTGATGCCTGGCGATCTCGCCACCCGCGAAAAAGCCAACCAGTGGGACGTCACCCAAGGCTTTGCGCACGGTCTGCAATTCCGCGTGGCGTGCACCAAAGTGCGGGCCGCCGCGGCCTGAGCAACTGACATAAATTGCGCCGCGAATGTTGTGTGCGGCACCGCTTTCCACCTCATCACGGATTTCCGTAGTAATCCGCACCAAGTCACGCTGAGCGGCTTGCGCATTGCGCGCGCAAAAGGCCAAACGCATACCAGATTTGATCCAATCGGCGATTGCAATGACATGGTGCTGCCGATCCACGGCCAATAAGTGCCGTACCGCAGTTTCCGCACCAAACTGGCCCGGGCGCACCGGCATGTCCTCCACCTCCGTAATCAAACCCACTAGCGTGCCCGAAAGCGCTTGCTCCAACTCGTCATCCGGCGTGTCCTCGCGAAGCCCAAGATCCTGCAGCATGCAGTCCAGCGCGAGTTCACCGTCGAGCCTGATGGCAATGTTGCGTTCGCATGAAGTGATGGTGCGCACCGGCCCTATCGGCTGACAACCCTGAGTCACTCGCGATACTAGGGTCACGTCGGAGCCGAACGCGACTCCGGATAAACCGCCAGTAAAGACGCCATCTGCTATGTGCAAGGGTCGGTTGCGCGCCGACGAAAGTCCGCCAAATACGTAACCGGTGGCGGTCCGGTTACTGAGTTCGTGGATCAACTCTTGCAGGTCCGGCGCACTGCCATCAGCATGAACCAGCGCCGTATGGGGCACGAATCCGGACGACACCGGTGGCAGCGGCTTTCGGCCCGAAAAGACCCGGAAGGATTCGCGCGGCAGTGGCGCCACCATTAGCACCAATGCCGGTTCGTCAATGTATTCAACGCCGCTGGCAGTCACACCGACGCCGGCCGTTCCGACCCAGTCCACACCGGGCATGCGCTGACTCAACTCGGAGAGAATTGCCTCGGCCTGCGGTGCGTAATAATCGCTTAGATAGCACCAGCCTAGCGTAAAGGGGACAGCTTCTGTCTTAGCGGCCCCGTTCGTTTGAAGCTGAGTCTGAATTTGCCTTTCGCTCTGGGCAAGTGCCACCCGCCAATCGGCGTGGGCCGCATGAGCCTGCACAAACGAAGCCGAAAGCATGACGCCACCCTAGCTCAATGCAAGTGTCCACGTTCCCGTGGTCCACCATATAGGCGTAAAGAAAGCGTGGTCATTGCGCGATCACAGCTTTGCAATCATTCGGCACATTAGTCCGAATGCAGAACCCGCGAGCTGTAGTTTACGTCCCCAGGCGGGGTCCACAACCATGATGCCGCGTAGTCAATCAATTGTGTCCTGATTGGCGCAGTCCTAGCGTCCCGACGTTCAATTGCGATTTTCTTGGCGAAAATTTTCAGGGCGCATCGATTAAATTCTCCAGGCGGTTTGCTGCGTGCTTCATTGTTCTTATTTTCTGCGAACAGGGCACGCCCGAGCACGACAGGTCTGCCGCTCCGCAGTGTGTCGAATAGGGGCTTGATAGCCCGCAGTCGATGGGCTACGGTCGGCCGTTTAAGAGCGAAGTTCCCGCTAGTAATGCTCCCGGTGCCGGCGGTTTCAGGGACCAATGCGGGACGGGCAAAACGTCTTAAGGCTAAGGCGGCCACTTGGAAGAGATGGAGCTTGCGCAAACCGCTTGGATGAATATTCCCATTTGCGCGGCGAACTGCTAGCTGCACTATCGAAGCTGAAGTCGTCCAGGCAGGTGGGGAAAGCCTGCCACCACCAGGGGTTTGGTTGACGAAGATCACGGCGCATTGGCCCTGCGCGCGCATATTGACCTATGATTATCCACTGGAGGCGCTGCTTTTTTGAGTGGTTCCGAATCAGAAAGGTATTTCAGAAACACGTGTAAGGACCGCCGCTTGGCGCTTGCTGGGAGACCGACCATGCCCCATTTTGTAATGCTGTCGCGCGTATCTGTCGAATCCTTGCATCAACCTAAGTCGTTCGAGACGCTGGAGCACCACGCAGTCGAGCAAATCCGCAAGCAATGTCCTCAGGTTCAATGGATCGCGAACTACGCGGTTGTTGGTCCCTACGACTACGTGGACATTTTCAGCGCACCGGACTTGGAGACCGCGATGCGTGTTTCCGCGCTGATTCGAAGCTACGGACACGCACATTCCGAGATCTGGCCGGCCGTCGAGTGGAGCGGCTTTAAGACAGTATTGCGGGGTCTATCGGAGCCATGACAGCGCTGGGAAAGACTACCGAATCATTCATCCTTGGGCAGTTGCGACGCTATCGGGTCATGACCCTGGCGACGCAGCGGCCCGATGGCTATCCACAGGCAACAATTGTCGCCTTTGCCAACGATCGGCTAACGCTGCTTGCGGCCGTAGACAGCAACAGCCAGAAAGCACGCAACATCCGACGCAATCCCAAAGTTTCGGTCGCGATCGGTAGCGATCGCCGGGAATGGAGCAAAATCACTGGCCTGTCGATGGCCGGACGAGCACGCGTGCTACGCAAGGCCGACGAAATCGCCCGGGCGAGGACCTGCCTGCTGAAACGTTTTCCCCAAATGAAAGAACTTGGCAACGCGGACAGTCTCAAAGGTTGGGCTTTTATCGAAGTCGTGCCATTTGTGATATCAGCGCTTGACTACAGCAAGGGCGTCGGCTACACAGAGTTGATCAAGCTTAGGCCAAGACAGAAGCAACCCTAGTCCGATTGCAGGCTCGGCGAACACGCGGCCGCGGCAGTACTTGGCGACCGGACGAGCTGCAACAGAGTTTTTTATCACCAGCGCATCTGCAAGCCGACGTGGATGCTCGTGGGGACCACCTGCACGCGCATGGCCTAAGACCAACTTCGGTGTCCTCTCAGGCGTTGTTTGAACTTACTCTCTTTGACACCGCACCGCATCGCAGTCAGCTTGCGCGGCGATACTAGCCACTTTCCCGCCGCATGCGCACACCACGCTACCTGGCCAACTGGATCGAACGCGACCACCGCTTCTCGACATCGGGGCAGGTTCAGCGGACTCCGCATGTCCGGAAGGCGCGAGAAATTAAGAGCACCTAACCGTACGTATGACCCCGTCCGTTTGTCTTGTTCAAGGCAAAGGACAATCACGTTCGAAAGACGCTTCTCATTTACCGCGCCTAGCCATTCCTAGAAGTGGAACGGCTTTCTAGCCCGTTGCAAGGCTAGATCTAACTCCCTAGATTTCGGCGCGCCGGAGCCGGCGTGAGGCTTTCATCTAAGAACGCGCGATTGCGGTGAACCGCGTGGGTTGGTCGCGAAAGTCCGAACCAGCTGCGACGGGGAAAGCATCTGTCCGGTAAAACCCCTAAACAGGCCAGGAAAATCCTATCTGTTCAATCTGTAACGATTTCGAACAAGGCCTCAAACTACGTTATAGATATAACGCTACAAGTAAGACGAATAGTCATCAACGCGCCTGCCGAAAAATCTTCGCGATGCGAATCAGCGCAGCGCAGATGGCAAGAAGCATATGTGGTGTTTGGCAAGGTCCATAACCGACGCGTGCCATAGCTTGCGTGGCGAACCGCTTGCGTTGGGAAACGTCAGCACTGTGCAACTCATTCGCGGTGGACACGAAGCGGCACTTTGAGCAGTTGCTGAGACTTACTAGAAAGGTCTATCGATGATGCGGGCGATGCCACACACAGGGTTCACGTTTTTTTCGCTGCGCGCGAACGACCAAAGCGCAGCGGCACGAAACTTTTTTTGTGACGCACGGTAGCAAGCGGAAAAACGAAATTCGCGTGGTGGCTGCAGGTAATGCGAACCAGCCTAACACGGCAAATTGCGAATCGAGCATGGCCAAGTCGGGGGACGGCGGCAGTGATGGTGAATCTCGACACAGGGGTAATTGGAAACTTTTTGCGAAGGCAGACGCAATGAAGGTCTCTACCCGACTCGCATTGGGATTTGGCAGCCTGATACTGCTGATAGTCATCATTTCTGTCACCAGTTTTTCGAGTATTCGCAAACTAAATTCTGAAGTCAGTTCGATGGCGACTGATCGGTACCCGAAGACGATTTGGGCGAATCAGATCATCGACCATGTCCATCAAATCGCACGGGCAATGCGAAATACCTTGATTCTGGACGACAAAGCGGCGGTGCAGCGGGAAATTTCGGTGGTCGAGGAGCAGCAGAAAATCATTCTCGATTGCTTCGAAAAGCTAAAGGGTTCAATTCAAACGGATGACGACAAAGCTGCCGTTCAGAAGGCTCTTGATTTTCGTACTCTGTATCTGGAGGGCCAAGAGCACTTTTTAAGGATGATCGAGCTCGGTTTGAAACAACAGGCAATTGACTACCTGCTGACAACGGTAGGACCACAGCAGCAGGGTTATATCGATGCTATCGAGGAGCTAACCCAGTACCAGAGCGAGTTGATGGTCAAGGCGGGCGAGAAATCCGAAGCTTTGGCCTCGCGAGCTGGTCGAATCGTCGGCGGCTTGGGGGCAGCAGCGCTCCTCGTTGCGGCGGGGATGGCGTTCACGATAATTCGCAGCCTTCGCAGACAGCTCGGTGGCGAACCGCAATACGCGGCAGCCGCAGTCCGGCGCATCGCCAACGGCGACCTAACGGTCGACATCGAAGTGACGAGCGCCGACTCCGGCAGCCTTCTTGGCGCGATGGCTCAAATGCAAACTTCATTGCGCCGACTTGTCGGCGAGGTGCGCGTCGGCGTTGAATCCGTAAGCGCCGCGAGCGCGCAAATTGCCTCTGGCAATCTGGACCTGTCGGACCGCACGGAGCGCCAGGCGGGCTCCTTGCAAAAGACGGCCTCATCAATGGAACAACTTACGGCTAGCGTGAAGCAAAGTGCCGAAAGCGCCAAGCAGGCCGATCAGCTGGTGTCTGCAGCCGGTGCGGCGGCAGCCAAAGGCGGGGAGGTCGTTGGACAAGTTGTGAGCATGATGGAAGAAATTGTTGCCGCCAGCCGCAGGATCGGCGAAATCGTCAATGTGATAGACGAGATCGCGTTTCGAACGAACATTCTTGCCCTAAACGCCGCCGTCGAAGCCGCGCGCGCCGGAGAGCATGGGCGTGGTTTTGCTGTCGTCGCGGGTGAAGTTCGTAACTTGGCGCAAAGAAGCGCACAGGCCGCCCGGGAAATCAAAGTCATGATCTCCGATACCGTGGGCAAAGTAAACGCCGGCAGTGCTCTGGTTCACGATGCCGGTATTTCGATGACGGAAATCGTCTCACAGGTCAAGCGCGTCACCGATCTAATCCAGGAAATTGCCAGCGCCGCAGTGGAGGAAAGCTCTGGCATCGGAGATGTCAGCAAGACAGTCACCCATATGGATGAGGTCACTCAACAAAATGCCGCTCTCGTAGAAGAGTTAGCTGCCGCCGCGGCAAGCCTCAAAGACCAGGCCGAACGCTTGGCGGGCTTGGTTTCCGTCTTCAAAATCGCGACACAGACACGGCAAATAGGAAGCACTGACCCAAAGATTTCCACCACAAGCTTGCGGTCGCTGACGCAAAAGGCGTTGGATGGCAAGCCTCAATCCAAAGCCGCGGCTTTGCCGGCCACGGCGACAGCGAACGGCGATTGGGAAGAATTCTGAATGCTTCCCAAAAGAGACTAGGCACGAAATCACCATAGTTGATTAAAAAGCCGTTCGTACTGCGGCAACCGGGCGGGTGCTACGAGGCGAGGCTTGAAGGTGGGTTTGAGTTTCGGTTGGGCCGTTTGTGGGTATTAACAAAAATACGAATTGTCAAAGGAAAAAGAAATGCGCCTCAATACGCCGGTAACCCAGCGTGAGTATCCTCTCTCGGACGATGCGATCTTGATGTCGACCACGGATCCGACCGGGCACATAACGTATGCCAACGCAGCATTTGTCCAGGCAAGCGGTTTTGAACGAGCGGAACTCATTGGGCAGCCGCACAATCTGATACGCCACCCCGACATGCCATCTGAGGCATTTGGCGACTTGTGGAAAACGATACGGGCGGGCGAACCGTGGACCGCGCTGGTCAAGAACCGCCGACAAGACGGGGACCATTATTGGGTGCGCGCCAATGTTGGCGCAATGCGCCGTGGCGGTGAACTTCATGGCTTCATTTCCGTAAGAACGAAACCCTCCGCCGACGAAGTCACCGCGGCCGAGAAGCTGTACCGGCGAATGCGAGAAGGAAAGGCCAAAGGCCTCAAGCTTTTTAAAGGTGTTCTTCTCCACCGCGGATTCTTTGGTTTCCTATCGATTCATCAATTGGTCCCGCTGCGCTGGCGAATGCGAGCCGCGTTCGCGATCGTCTTTCTCATCCCGATGATCACGTCCTTACTAGCCGGCCTCACGCCCACGTCTCAATGGACTGTCGCGGCGTCACTGCTGGCCGCAGTCTTCATTGGGGATTTACTCCTGGAAGCACAAATTTCCTCTCCGCTGTCGAGAATCCTGATCCAAGCCAAACGCGTCGCCAGCGGTCAGTCGGCCGAAGATCTTCACTTCAGCCGGGTCGACGAAATCGGATTGCTAATGCGATGCATTAATCAATCGGGGCTGAATCTTCGTTCCTTGGTTGACGACGTCTTGGAACAAGTCGGAGGAGTCCGGGCGGCAAGCTCGGAAATTGCCCAGGGAAACCTTGATCTGTCGAGTCGAACTGAACAAGCAGCAGCCAGCCTCGAGGAGACCGCGGCTTCGATGGAGCAAATCGCCGGCGTCGTGCAGCAAAATGCCAATTCGGCGAAGAAAGCGAACGAACTCGCTACCGTCGCCTCGAGCGCCGCGGAACGGGGCGGCGCCGCGGTTGGTCAGGTAGTGCAAGTCATGGGGGAAATTACTCTGTCCAGCAAGAAGATTTCGGAAATCATCAACGTGATTGACGGAATCTCGTTCCAAACGAACATCCTGGCATTGAACGCCGCAGTAGAAGCGGCCCGAGCCGGCGAACAAGGGCGGGGCTTCGCGGTGGTCGCCGGTGAGGTAAGAAATCTCGCTCAAAGAAGCGTCCAGGCCGCTCGGGAAATCAAGACCATGATCTCCGACTCGGTCCAGAACATTGAAAAGGGAACAGCGATTGTCGATGAAGCGGGAAAGGCCATGGCCGAAATCGTTACCCAGGTAAAACACGTGACCGACCTGATTGGCGAAATTACTGTGGCAACGCAGGAACAAAGCTCTGGTATCGGCCAGATTAACGTTGCGGTGTCCCAGATGGATCAGACCACCCAACAAAATGCGGCGCTCGTGGAGCAATCGGCTGCGGCGGCCGCTATGCTGAAGGACCAGGCGAGTAAGCTGTCGGACGCCATTTCAGCGTTCGGTTAGCGGTCTACGCGATCGTCGGCATTGATCAAGGGGGGACGCTACATACTCCGCCGTACGGAAAAAACGCATCGCAAAGACCAAAACGACAGGGCAATTTGCACAAACAACCCGAAGTGGACTACGAAGTCGGAGGTTTTGGTGTCAGCCCAGACATGGACAGATGAAAAGCGGTCGCTCAAACGGCGAATCGAGTGTTGGAGAAATCCCCGAGCTCTCCCAGCACAACAACACGTGTTACTGGGCCCAGCACGTCCTCACAAGCTGTAAACCACGACTGAAACGCCAACCAATTCGCCTTCAATTCCAGAGAGCGTAAGCGCTCGGAAGAAAAAAATAACCTCTGACAATTTCTTTGCCACAAAACGCGACGCACTTTGAAGTACCACCCCGCCCTCGCTCCAATTAACTAACGGCCAGAAGCTCCCAGGCATGATCTGCAAACTTACTCCCGCCCAAGTCGCGGCAGGCTCATATTTGTCGAGTCCAAGCGAAATGGCTCGTATAATGACTTAAATAGAACTAATACTGAGAGCAAAAATCACGGCGATTCTCCTTGATTTTTGTTTCGGCCGCGTCGTTCCGCCACAAAAAGTCTCAAGTGGAGGGTTGTGTAAACACAGGTATACCTCGAACCGGTCGATGCAACCGTGCAGGCCTTGCAATACGGTGCGAGCCGCGTACGGCTAATGTCGATATTGATTGCCAGTAATAAAAAGAAACGGGAATCTCGTGAACATGCCGCAGCTCAATTCTAAGCCCGTGGTCCTGATCCTTGACACGGATAAGGCTTTGGTGCGCTGGCTCGACAAGGTCTCCGCCATAGAGGGACTGCGCTTTGAATTGATTCAAACGGCGCAAGAGGCGATTCGGAATGTACAAGAATCGAATGTTGCTTTACTGCTCGTGAATCTGGCCTTGCCTGGCCTCAATGGGCAACAGGTCTATACCTTAATTCGTTCGCATGAGCACACGCGATGCCTGCCGGACGTGCCCGTCCTGGCCCTGACAGACCGCTGCACCCAGAAGGAACGAGCGCGCACCCTGTCGGCTGGGTTCTTCGAGCATTTCACCAAACCATTGAAGGTGGACCGTATCGAGGAGGCTTTCCGACAGACTACGGAAATGCGTAACTACCTGCATCGAAACCAGCATTCGGTTGACCGCGATTCGATCATTGAGCAACTCGCTAAGGCACTTTTTTCGAACAAAGCGGAGGCGGGACCGGCAATATCGGGAATCACTTTGACGCTGGAAACGTTTTGTTCGGATCTGTTGTATCGCGTCTTAGTCGCAAAATATGGCAAACAAAACGGCGAGATTGTTGCCCATGCCACTCGCTTGGAGTCTTTGGCAAGCGACATCGGGGCGCAGCATCTTGCCACCCTCTGTAGTTCGATTGCAGTAAATCCGCGGGCCTCCGAAAAGCTGATAGAGTGGACCGTTGTGCAAGCGAAGGCCGAACTGGATCGAATGGTTTTTTCCCTCCGCGAAGAGGCGTTTTCTCGAGGTGCGCTGGACAAGCGCATGAAGACGTGCAAGTCCTAGTGTGA
>CAZSOI010000019.1:0-2724 GCA_964608115.1 uncultured Burkholderiaceae bacterium
CAGCACGAGGACTCCCTGGGCAATGGATCCATCATCCGACCTGGTGACGTGCAACGCATGAGCGCGGGTCGAGGCGTGGAGCACAGTGAACGAAATCCCTCTGGCGAGCAGCCGGTGCACTTTTTGCAGATCTGGATCAAACCAAACGTTCTGGGAATTGCGCCAAGCTACGAACAAAAACAATTCCCCGATCGCGACCGACGCGGAAAACTGGCGTTGATCGCAGCCGGCGACGGCGCCCAAGGGGCTCTCACGATCCACCAAGATGCGCGCGTCTACGCGGGACTTCTGGACGACACGGAACAGGCAAAATTGGAGTTGCGTCCCGAACGCCTTGGGTACGTTCACGTGGCGCGCGGCAGCATCCAAGTAAACGGAGTGCAACTGGCGCAAGGCGACGGCCTCAAAGTCAGCGCAACGGCCAACCTTACCCTGTCCAACGGCAAGGCGGCGGAGGTGCTGGTTTTTGACTTGCCGCAGAGCCGCGCACCGTGAGTCGAGGTCGGCCCGTCGAAAACGCCGACCGCAGTCGCGTGCGCTGTCAACGACAAACCTCTATAACCGCGAAAGCGGGCTTCAAGGCTTGGCACGCCCGCAACGGCCGTGCAGAGGCTCACCGCCGCCGGCATACCGGTGAAGCTTCGACACCACTTGCCGGCTTCGTCGTTTGACCGCCCGACCTGGGGCGATGGCTAGTTTGGTTCTCCAAAGCCTTCGTGAAACAGCGCAGTCATCGCCCGGATTGCCCCAGCCTCCTCGGGACCGTCCGCCTCCAGGCGTACGACCGTCCCCACGGACGCCGCCAGCAACATTACCGCCAGCACATTGCGCGCACTCGCGCGCCGTCCTCGGGCAACAATCCAGACCTCGCACGGGAATCGCACAGCAACCTGCACGATCTTTGCGCACGCGCGCGCATGTAAACCGAGTTGATTAATGATCGAAACTTCCTGCACCTGCATTTGTATTCACCCGTAGTCTGCGCCGCGCATCGATCTCGTCGAGCAACCCCTTTTCGGTCGGTCATTCAGTCCAGTAACCTCGGTCGGGCCGCGGGATTATCGGTCTGCTCCGCCGCAATCGTCCCGCATGACACGGCGGCCGGTCAAAGCAACGAATCGTCGTGCGTGTGCGTCGTTGCGGTTGTATCGATGGATCGGAAAGCTTCCGAAAAGCCTTGCTTTCGACCCGAGAGGACAAAACCAAAGAATAGCTAGCGGCGAGAACCGGACGAATCACCGACGCCACTAGGATCGGCCAGGGAGTTGCCGTAGTTTGCCCCGGCACAATGAACCGATTATGAATCGCGCGTTCGACGGGGCACCCAAAAGGGGTTACTTTCTTGCGCCGACGCCGGCTACGAGCGCGGCGAGGCGCGAAGGCGGTATATGCCGCGGGAAGGCAAAAACGCGCCGCGCGACAAGACTCCCCGGTTTCGGCACCAGCCTTTGAATCTTCGGTCTCGGCACCGCCTCGCGCTAAGCGAAATTGCCAATGCACCCGAAGGCGCCAAAAATTGCCGTCGCCAAGCAAGGCTTCCTGCACTCGAAACCATGCGCACGCGAAAAATTTTCCTTTGCAAATCGGCGCGACCGAAGGTCTGCCACCGTTCAGGCCGAATGGCGAGATGATGCCAGCGCTTCTGGCCAGACCCTCGCGGCGAATCCTCCGACCACGACGGGCACTTTTTCGCCGCAAAAGCGCAATTCGCCCAGCTCTCGAGGACAATCAGGGCAGCCTAGCGCGTTTGCCCAGCTCCTCGTGCAAACGCGAAACGCGGCGTCGGCATTTGGACTCCCCGTCTGGAACAAAGGTAGCGCGCCATCGACTTCGTTTACGATGAAGTGCGTCGTTGAACCGGCCGTCACGGTGGAGATGGAATGGCATGAACCCCCTTTTATACCCTGCGGAACTTCACAGAGAACTTTCGGCGTGCGGTTTTCCGGATTCGGAGCTGCGCGTACTTTCCGAGGCATCCGCCGCCGTCACGGCGGCCTTCCAGGCCGCGAATTTTGAAAGCGAAGCCGATGCGGTAGGCCGCTTCTGTCAGGTGGGACGCGCAATGCTGCTGCGACTTCCGCCGCGCTCTCGACGCTCGATCGCCGAAAAGCTGGCGGGCGAATCCATCGTTCGCGTGATGGCGGATTTTTGCTGGCGATTTTTTGGCGCTCGACGAGCGCAAATCTACGACCGACTCACGGATATGCGCCGGCAAGCGCTGCGCGTCGAGGAACTTGCCTTGAAGGGAGCGGCGCTATTGCCGGGCTTGCTACCAGATGCCCGGGAGTTGGCCGAAGAAAGCGAACGAATGTTAAAGGACAAGGATGGCCTGGAGCTTCATCAGGCTCTGTTCTTTGCCCAACTGTTGAGCGATCCATCGATCGGTCTTCACCTTTGCGCGGCAATGCTGCGGCCAACCTCGGCCGCGCTCGAGCGCCGGGAACAGTTCGAGCGATCCGGAGCGCTGGATCTGGGCTCCGCTCGTATTGAAGCCAAGGACGGGGTTGGTTATGTTTTCTTTCGCCACTTGCGTTTTTTAAACGCCGAAGACGACGAAACGCTGGCCGCCCAAGAAGTCGCCTGCGACTTGATACTGTTGCATCCGCAACTGCGCCTGGGTGTCTTGCGTGGAGACGTCGTCGATCACCCAAGGTACCGGGGTCGACGCATCTTTTCGGCGGGTCTGAATTTGACGCGGCTGTATCACGGCAAGCTGAGCTTTCT
>CAZSOI010000020.1:0-7886 GCA_964608115.1 uncultured Burkholderiaceae bacterium
CTCCTTAGGTGGTTAATTGTGGGCGCCTTGTCGGCGTGCGACTAGTGGGGTTGCAAAGGGCGATTGTTCGTCAGGATGGACGGGCAGGAATTTCGGACGCTTGGCAAGTGGCGAGCCCCGCGACCGGCGACATGCGGACGATTGGTCAGAAAACACGGCCACGCAGGTAGGACAGTCGCTCTGTTCCGCGAGACACTGTCGAGCATCATCGGCGGCTTCCTGGGAGCCGCCGGCCGTCCCGGCAAGACCGACCTCGAAGACTCGACAAACAAGGAGCAAACGTCATGAACGCACCTGCTGACCTAAAGGCTCTGAAGACTCGCCAAATGAGCGCGTGGGCGAGCGGGGACTACGCCGTGATCGGTACCACCCTGCAACTCGTCGGCGAGTTGCTCGCGGAGGCCTGCGATCTTCGTTGCGACGAGCGCGTCCTAGATGTTGCTGCGGGCAACGGCAACGCGACACTGGCCGCCGCGCGTCGCGGGTGTCGGGTAACTTCGACCGACTACGTTGGGGCCCTGTTGGATCGAGGCAAGGAGCGGGCCCGCGCGGAACGCCTGGATGTCAACTTCGAGGTCGCCGACGCCGAGGCGCTGCCCTACAAGGATGCGAGTTTCGACGCTGTGCTTTCAACCTTCGGTGTGATGTTTGCACCCGACCAGGTCACGGCTGCGGACGAATTGTCCAGGGTGTGTCGCAGCGGCGGCCGAATTGGTCTTGCGAACTGGACCCCTGAGGGTTTTATTGGCCAGGTATTCAAGACACTGGGGCGCTATTTGCCGCCACCGGCCGGAGTGCAGTCGCCTTCGCTCTGGGGCGTCGAAGCGCATCTACGCTCCCTGTTCGGAGAGAACGCGGCCGCAATCGCCGTGACGCCACGGGTTTTCAACCTTCGCTACCGCTCAGCCGCACATTTCATCGAGGTTTTTCGTACCTGGTACGGACCGCTCCACAAGGCTTTTGCGGCGCTGCCGCCCGAAGGAGCTACGGCACTAGAGCACGACCTGACGGAATTGTTGAACCGCTTGAACCGGGCCGGCCCAGCGTCTCTGGTTGTGCCTAGCGAGTACCTCGAGGTCGTGATCTCGCGGCGCTGAGCGGACTCCGATGAAGGTAAAAAAGCGAGAACCGAACAACCGCTGTGCTGTTGTCCATAGCAAGCGCAGCGACTTGCCGGTCGTGCAGTTCAATCAAGGAACGAATATGCGACATTTTCAGAAAGTCAAACGTCCGGTGTGAAGCAATTTTCCAAAGCAATGCCTTTGTCCGCATTTGGCGGTTAGTCCGCTAAGGCTATGTTCGCTTTTTCGCTTGCCGAAGATTTGGTTTGTGGAAGTTAGTGTTCGTTGCCTGTTTTGGCTGCGGGTGGCAGGAGCAATGGCTCAGATCTGGGTTTGCTCCGTCATCTGCAAGGTGTTGGTCAATTTCAAAACACGGCCGGTGCCATGACTTGCGGCCATCGTGAGAAGCACGCTGGTCGCTTGCTATCTGCCCTGGGCTCGCGCTAGTAAGACGTCCGACCCACGCGGGGCGAGATAATTACTTGCTGCCGATCACCTTGCTGCCTAGCAGGGGCTCGGCGCAATAGTCCCCGTGGAAGCGCGTACCGACAGCACCCGCGCACCCTAGGTGGCGATTCGGAGTGGAGGTGGTGGGGTAGGCGCGAGGGCGGCTACCGAGTACGAGTGCCCTTGCGTGTATCTAAGCCCATTGCGACCGGATCGATGGGCCAGGTGATGGGCCGGAACCGCTAAAGAGAAGCTTTCAGAGGGAAACACACGGGCACTCCATCCGCCATCCATGTTGTGTTCAAACCGGACACATAGGCTGCGGAACGTAGCTACGGTGCCTTCTATAACCTATGACTCAGTTCGCTCACGCGATAACGAAATTATGATGCCCACGGGTTGACCGCAGAAGACTCGAAAGCGACGTACTGCGACGTCGCTGATGCGGGCGGCGGCGCTGAGTTTCCGTCTGCCTTCCTAGCATCGGAAGGAAAATAACACCAACTCGGCCAATCAGCCATGTTGAATATGTCTTCGTTTCGCGGACCTTTCTGATCTTCATTGGGCGGACATCGGTTGCGGATATCCGTCAGCGCTAAATTGCGGAGTTCACCCTGATCAGGGTTGTAAAAGCGCCTAGCTCCCGCGCCAAGCATCGAACGGTTTGGATTATGAGCAGGACTTAAACTTCAAAAAAGGCGGTGTGTATGGACGTCGTACGCTGGGCGCTTCGTCTGAACCCCCGAAGAGGAAAGCAAACTACTAAGGGGGAGGGCAATGGCAAGCGATTCCTTGGCGGGTCTTTCTCCCGATGCTGTGATCGAGGCTTTTCACGCGGCTCTAAATTGCGACCGGGAACTGAGTCGTGTCGTCTACCGGGTAACGCTCTCCGTGGAGCGCGGAATGGTGTCTTTGGACGATCTGCGCATCCGTAGTGAATACCAAAACAAGGGCTACGGAAGCCGCGTTCTAGCGCTGCTGACGGATCTGTGCGACGCCAACGGGTCGACCATTAAAGTGGTGCCTGCTCCGCCAGAGAGCGACGCGTATTGCAGGGTGTCGGTAACCCGGAGCGACTTGATCCAGTGGTACGAAGATGCTTGTTTTAGAAGATCGACCAAATATGTATGGATTCGTAAGCCTCGAACGTTGCCTGGTAGCCGCTTATACGCATCGCGGCGATGATCCTTGGCTAACGGGTTTCGATGTCGTTTTGTCACCGACGAATTGCGGCTGAGGAAGTGCGTCCGTATGTACGTACGGGATTCAAAAGTGCAGGCCCGGCTCTTGTTCTTACCCTTAAATGCGACTCCGCCTTCACCGGGTCGCATTGCGTCGGCTTATTTTTATAATCCCACGCAAGGGGGGATTTTTCGCGGCCCTTACCTATGACAAATTAGGCTTCGCTGCGAAATATGAGGATTCCGGGTTGGAGCCAGTATTTTGGAACGCGAGAACCTGAATGGACCTTGAGCGTTTCGGAATTGGCCTTTTTGTCGGCCGAACGGCTGCTTGAATCCAGCTACAAGGCGCTTCTGTTCTGCCGGCGTTGCTATCGCGTCAAATGAGTCGAATGCACCCTTTTGGTTTCAGCCCCGCCACATGCGCCGACGTGGGCGGCCGACGTGTCGCTAGAATCACTGTGAAATCGATTCGACCAAACTGAGTCGCATCGCGATTCTGGGGTGCTCGCCAACGAGGAGGCCAAAATGTCGGATTTGGAACCGCGTCGCAGAGGCAAGGCGGGCTGGTACATTCTCTTGGTACTGCAGTGGGTGCTGGCCTTGTGTGTGCCGTTTTACAACACGTCGAAGCCTTTGCTTGCGGGGATGCCCTTTTTTTATTGGTATCAGCTTGCAATTGTATTGGTGTGCGCCGTCTTAACGGCGGTCGTGTACTTGGCCACGGAGCGATCGTCCTAGATCAGGATTGCTTAGGAATACAGTGGACGAATCCTGGCAAGCATTATGGCGACCATCAATGTCACCGCGCTGACCGTCTTCGGTGGCCTGTTCGCTCTTATCACGTGCCTCGGCTTTGGTGCTGCGCGTTGGCGCCGAGGTGACCTCCAACAGCTGCACGAGTGGGGCCTTGGCGGGCGTCGCTTCGGCACGCTGGTCACCTGGTTCTTGATCGGGGGCGACCTTTACACGGCCTACACATTTATCGCCGTGCCGGCCTTGGCGTTTGGGGCCGGGGCGATCGCGTTTTTCGCGGTCCCCTACACCATCATGATCTACCCGATACTTTTCATCGTTTTTCCGAGACTGTGGAACGTGTCGCATCGTCACGGGTATATCACGGCGGCCGATTTCGTACGGGGTCGCTTTGGCAATCGTTGGTTGGCGCTGGCGATTACGGCCGCCGGGATTGTCGCGACCATGCCTTACATCGCGCTGCAGCTCGTTGGCTTGCAAGTAGTGATCGGAGCTATGGGCGTGGCAGGGCAAGGTTGGGTTAGCGATTTGCCGTTGATCATCGCATTTCTGATCTTGGCGGCGTTCACCTACTCCAGCGGACTGCGCGCACCGGCAGCCATAGCGATCGTAAAGGATGCTCTGATTTTTATTACCGTTTTTGCCGTCATCGTGGTCGTTCCGGTGAAGCTCGGCGGCTATGAGGCGATCTTTGCAGCGGTGCCACCGCAAAAACTGTTGTTAGCAACTCCAATGGCCGGCACGATGGGTGCCTATAGCACGTACGCGACTCTGGCCATGGGCTCGGCCTTGGCGCTACTGCTTTATCCGCATTCAGTAACAGCGATCCTAAGTGCGAGCAGCGGCCATGCGGTGCGGCGCAATGCCGCAATGCTGCCGGCATACTCACTAGTCCTTGGCCTACTTGCTTTGCTTGGATTTATGGCCATCGCTGCAGGGGTGGATTCGGTCCCCGAATACGCTGAGGGCTTTAAGCAGTTCAAGGCGAATTACGCGGTGCCTGCGCTGATCCTTCAGAATTTTCCGCCTTGGTTTGTTGGAGTCGCGTTCGCAGCGATCGGCATCGGCGCGCTGGTCCCAGCAGCGATTATGTCGATCGCGGCGGCAAATCTTTTCACTCGCAATATCTACAAGGAATTTTTGCGTCCGAATTGCGACTCTCTTGAAGAATCTCGATCGGCCAAGTGGGTTTCCTTGCTCGTCAAGGCCGGTGCCCTGGTTTTCATAATTGCCGTAGACCAACAGTATGCAATTCAGATGCAATTGCTTGGCGGAATTTGGATTATTCAGACATTGCCAGCGGTTGTCTTCGGGCTGTACACGCGCTGGTTTAATTCCTGGGCTCTGCTGATCGGTTGGGCTATTGGCACTGGCGTTGGAACCGAGGTGGCAGCGACGGCCGGTTTTAAGCCAACCTGGGCACTGACCATCGCGGGTTACGGTGTTCCCGGCTACACCGCGCTGTATACCCTGATTCTGAACATCGCGGTAGCGGCAGCATTGACTCTGGTTTTCCGGGTCTTGAAGATCGCGCACGATCGCGACGAGACGCTCGCGGCCGACTATCACGCCCAGTAATCCGTTTGCCCGCAAGTGCCTGAGGGAAAATGTTTGCAATTCAAGTGGGAAGAGACCATAAGAAGTTCGCGCAAACGTAAGTCGTGACGGATTTCGCTCTTCCGCGGATAGCCGGACCTGAACCGTCGTTTCGGACCCCGGAGGTCGCCAAAATCAAAGCAGCCGGGTCCCGGCGTCAGTGGACATGAGTTCGATGGCAAAAAGTTTTGGCCCAATTAATCCCGTTCGGCACTGTCGACCGTTTGTAGGGATATAGCCAATGAGCGGAGATCACGACGCACGGCAACGTCTAACGAGTAGCACTTACCGCACTTGCAGCCACCGTGCTGGACGACCCTGCGCAAGGATTTGAGTCCGCTGTGCAAAGATTCGCCGTGACCGACGATGTGCAAATTGTGGACAGGGATTGCGGCGAGGTTTTAGTCAATTATTGGCACGATGGCCAGAGCTAGATCGCCGGCACGCCGGGGCACCAATATGCAATGCGGCTAAAGAATCATGCCTATGGTCGATCATGCAGCACGGTGCGCTCGGCATTGGTGATTATTTACTACAGATCCAAGGTCGTTCCATTACGCAGTTGGTCGATTCAACGCAAGCGAGATGTAGCGCCGAGAGGTTAGCGCCGAGTTCGATCTTACGAATTCGCCCCGTAGCAGTCCTTCGTTGAGATGGGTTGCGTTGCTTCGGCCCGGAACTTTAATCTTTTAAGCGCAAGGGTGGTGGGTCCCAAGCTTGGCCAAAGCGAAGGCGCACGTGAACACTTGCGTCCTTGCGCGCCGTCGTGGCAGTTGTATTGTTCTTACCCAAAGAGCTTTTTCGCGATACCGGCTACGTGCTGACCTTGAAATTTTGCGATCGCTAGTTCATTGGCACTTGGCAGCCGGCTGCCATCCGCATTGCTTACGGTGGTGGCGCCGTACGGAGAGCCTCCAGTTATTTCATCCATGTTCATAAGACCGGCACAGGAATATGGCACTCCGACAATGACCATGCCCTGATGCAAGAGCGTGGTATGAAACGAAGTGATTGTCGTCTCCTGCCCGCCGTGTTGTGTGCCAGTGCTGGCGAAGACGCTCCCTACCTTCCCGATTAGGCTGCCTTTTTGCCACAGGCCACCCGTTTGATCAAGGAAGTTTCGCATTTGTCCACACATGTTTCCAAAGCGCGTTGGCGTTCCGAAAATAATGGCATCGTAGTCCGCGAGTTCCTCCGGCTTTGCAATTGAGGCTGTTTGCGCAGTCTTGGCATGAATGGCCGCGATCGTTTCCGCGGGCATAGTCTCGGGAACGCGCTTGATAGTCACGTCAACGCCGGCGACGGCACGAGCACCTTCAGCAACTTCCTGCGCCATCCGTTCCACGTGACCCCAAGTGCTGTAATACAGAACCAGAACCTTCGCCATACGAGCCTCCTCATTTGGAAATGCAGCAAAGAAACGCACTGCCAATGAAAGTGTTCATTTAACAAAATCGGGTTGATGCTCCGGAGCGGCCAGTTGAAATGGCGGCAATTGCGTGCAATGCCGATACACTGCCATAACGCGCCGGAACTCCTCGGTTGGGCAGCCCGCACGCAGGGCGTTGGCCACCTGCGGCACCAAACAGCAATCTGCAAGCGTGGGCTGCGCACCAAAGGCGAACGGAGCACCACCGTAGCGTTCGAGCAGCTGCTCGGCGGCTTTAAATCCCTCGACAATCCAGTGAGAGTACCAAACATCTCTGCGAGCGTCGCTAACGCCAAGTTCCGACTTCAGATAGCGCAGCACGCGAAGATTGTTTTGCGGATGAATATCGCAGGCGATGAGGAGCGCGAATTCAAGCACGCGCGCGCGAAGCTCGGGGTTTTCGGGGATCAAGCGCGGAGTCGGAAACTTCGCATCGAGATAATCGATAATGGCCAACGATTGCCCGACGGTCATTGGGCCGTCGACAAGGGTTGGAACGCCGAGAGAAGGATTTAAGGCTCGGTATTCGGCCGATTGGTGTTCGCGTGCCCGGATATTTACGGGGCGGATTTCGTAGCCAATCCCCTTTATAGCAAGGGCGATGCGCACTCGGTATGACGTCGAGCTGTTATAGAAGCTGTATAGTTGCATGGTGAGGACAACCGGGAATTGGTGGCAGCCTTTCGCACTATCGTTTCAGTTGCACTTGGTCGAACCAATTGCATGAGCCAAGGCAAATTATCGGCGTCTTAGTGCCTCGATAGGAAACGGTGATACTTGCCTCGCGACCAGATGAAAGACCGCTCGAAAATTGCTGGTCCGGATAGCAGGTCAGGCGATCGCTGTCCTCGTATTGATAATAGCAGCGACGCTTTGCCGGCGAGCGAAGCGCCGAGACCCCTCTATGGGGCCTTGCGCTTCATCTGTCTGGGCTATGCAACTTCCAATTGAGTTGTACGGCACCGCCGTTTCCATCGAGGGCGCCAAGGCCAAATGCATGCGCATTTCGTGGCGATCTTTCGCTTCGCGCGGCACCGCGGAGATCAACTTATTGCGCATTGCGGCCATTGGCGCCACTTAATATTTTCTTTGACGCAGCGCCAGGATTTTTTGTGATTTGCGTGGCTCTGGTGTTGACTTAGGGAATGCTTTCTTCCTTGAGGATTTCATGCACATTGCGCTTGCCGGCCTTGCGGCGCGCGATTAGTCGATTTGCAGGCGCATGGCGCGTGAAAAAGAGCGCCGGCATCACTGCCGATGGCGTCGCGCTGCGGCGTGACGTTCTGAGGCGAGAAAAATATCATTGAAGAAAGGCTTTTGCGCGACCGTAGAGGTACGAAACAATCTTGCCGATCGTATCGAGCCAGACAAAATTTAACCGCAGCAACAAAGCGAAAAGCAGATTCACCATGCAGC
>CAZSOI010000021.1:0-7571 GCA_964608115.1 uncultured Burkholderiaceae bacterium
ATTCGTGCTTCAAAACCCAATATTCGACGTTCGTCTCGGTAGCTGAGTTCCTCATAACGCCCCGATCCGCCAGAGGGACAAAACCGTATCCAGGGTACCGGCGTCGCAATTCCACAAGATCTTCCTTTGCCTCCTTCACCATCCAATAGATCACCGGTTTCTTTCCCGGGGACGAAGGATCGCCAGTCGTTGCGACTACCGCGACCGGAAATCCAGGTTCCTTCACCTCGTCAATTGGAATCTGTTTAGAGACGTCCTCCAGCGCGGATGTCACGGCAGAACCGCCAAATATGATGCCGTTACAACTCGCAAGGAAGAAGACAGGCGATGAGAGAACAATCGCAAGAGTACGCATTCGGCTAGAAGCAGTGCGTTTGTCCACATCCACCGCTTGCTGTTGCTCTTTAGGCTGCGGTGCTCCAAGAAGCGGTGTTCGTGACCTGCCAACCGCAACGTGTGCACCGGGCTGCGTCGTCGGGCATCAGACTCTTGCATTGTGAACAACGTTTCATACGCCGAGAGCTTAAGCCGCGACCGATTATCTGCGACAAATGTCATGGTGGACATCACTTCGCGACATAAGATTGGGGACATGACCTGCCCTCGGTTTTGCGGCGGCAATTGATGCCAAAATTCCACGCGCTTCATTGAAGGGCTTGCTTATCGCGCGTATCGGTCCCAATAGAGAGCGTCGATGATCTCTCTAGCCGAGTCGACTTGACGCTTTCCAAGGATTGATGCACCTTCTCGCGCCACCCTGTTGAGCCAAGCGCGCGCTGGCTCAGCCGGGGAGCGACCCAGACCGAGTGCAGCAAACTCACGTTCAAGCTCGCGAAATGCACAGACCTCAACACTTGCAGGGTGATGTTGCCCTCGAATTGCCGCAGCCTCGGTTTTTTTCAATTTCCACATTCTCTTGGCTCGGATACCCCCCAACCATCCGGTAGTCACGACCATGATGATGACCAATAGCCAGATGAGCGAGTAGCTTTTTTCGGCGACCAGACCCCTTCCCCACTCCGAAAGACGAAACGACAGGAAATTGGCGAGATCGAGAACAGGCTGCCAGAAGGATGCCGAGCCCTCTTCTGCAGAGATCCAAACCGATGGCGTGGTATCGACCTCAACCCAGTTTCCGTCCACGCGCGCTTCAACCCACGCATGAGCGTGCCGCTGACGTATCAGAAATGATTTTTCCCGCTGGCTGTATTCTTGGACCGAATAGCCCGTTACGTAGCGTGCGGGAATCCTTAGCACGCGCAGCAGCAATACTGTTGATGTCGCGAAATATTCGCAATGACCGGCCCGATCTACCAGCAAGAAGCGTTCGAGGTCGCGTCCACCGCGCTCGGCATCGCCGAGAAACAACGTATAGCGAAAATTCGTCGCAAACCACGCTTCCAATCCTCCAACGCGTTCCCGCTCACTACGCTTTTCTAGTGCGGCGAGCTCTGGCAGGCGCTGAAGCAGACCGCTAAAGCCGGGCGGCACCGACAAATCGCCAGTCCCAGTCGGGACGGCCACGTTGGCATGGCTTTTATGCACCACGACGTCTAATAGCGGCGGTGCATCGCTCACACGGACCACACCATAAGCGTTCTTCTCGAGGCGACCCATAGATCCTTCGAGGTATCCCACATCGGGAGGCACAGGAACAAGAGCGCGCCCATTGTCGCTGCGGCCGCGCAGCCTTAAGGAAGGCGGATCACCCGTCGAGGCCGGCGCCATCTGGTCGAAAGAGTCTTGCCGGGCGACCCATGTGCCATTGATGTATGTGGTGAAGACACCGGTACGCAACCTTAGTGGGATCACAAACGGTGGCGTTTGCTCGACCCGCCATAGGATCCGACCTGATAACTTGAGCCGTCCCAAGTCTCCGATGTGGGTCCGGCTTTGATAAGGATCTGTATCCGCATCGGAAAGCAGATCCATCCCCCATTCTTGCAGAGCTCCCTGGACCCATTGCAGACCTATGCCCAAGCCATAGGCCATCACGAGAGCGATCAGCGCAGTAAGGATTGCGGATCCCGACGAGTGCGGGAGGTTGCGTCCTCGGCGCGCAATTAGGAGCCACGCGACGATCAATGCAGCCAAGGGCCAGATGAGCGAAGACGACGGTTCGGCTTTGGCACTCGCAGCCAGCACGGTTGCAGCAAAGTAGGCAGTACCGAACTGGGCGGGCCGTTCCGATGCCGCTCCGACTGAATTGCGCATGGTGATCGCCACGTGCCGCATGCGAAGCGGTGCATCGCTTAAAGTTTCCATCAACAAGAGCGGAAACAATACGGCAGGCAGCCAACTCAATGCGCTAAATAGCCCATTCGGGACGCCAAGGCTTACAAGAAAGCCGATGAGCGTTAGCACAAGTCCAATGACCGAGAGATCGACGACGCGGTTCAAGTGTCGATCGCTCAGATCCAAGCGTAACTTACTCAACGACACCAACCATCGGAGCGTCGCCAGAATCGCCCCAGTCATCCAATGTCCCATGGCAAAGCCCCAGAGGACGAGACCAGCCGCCTGCAACCACATTGGCGTCATCATGGGGCTAATACCGGTGAGTCGGTTGGGGGCACCGCGATGCGCCGCAAAATTCCAGTGAATGCCGGGTCCTCCACATCGGCTGAGTCGCCTCTGGCTTCGACTACCAGAACCATGGGCCGGATTCCACGAGCTAAAAGCCGGTGCACCGCCTTGCGGCGGGCATCATCCCAGCATTGGAAAATGGCGATAATGGAAGCGACTTGGCCCGCATGTCGTTCGAGCGTCGTCAAAAGCGGCCCGATGCTGTCGGCATTTGTTGGGACGAGAGTTGCGAGCACGCGTAGCAGCAGATCGTTACTGCCCAGGCTGCGCCCGACTGTCAACCGGTGCACGCGATCCCCGACAAACACCAAGTCCAGAAGACTCTCTGCATCCCGCCGGCGAGCTATCAACCAGGCAGCCATTGAGACGGCTTTCTCAAAACTTGGCGCAAATGGATAAGGGGCCGATGTATCCAGTACCAACGCCTGTCGCGAAAAGAATTCTTCCTGAAATTCCCGAACTATTGGCTTACCCATGCGGGCGAAACTACGCCAATGGATCGAGCGCAGCGGATCACCGGGCCGATAGTCTCGTAAGGAGCGGAACTCCTCACTGTCACCGACGTGCTGCGCTAGCACGATACCGCCAGGCTGTAAGAGGCGGTGTGTTGCGACAGGAGGCAGTTCAACAGGCGTGCGCTCGGGCAAGACGGGCAGTTTGCCTTGCTCTACGGCCACAGGAACGCGAAGTTCCACGAGGCCCAGGGGGCCCGTTAGAACGACGCACAGACGCTGACAGTTGGCAAGACCACGGGCAATTGGCGCAACGGCGAGGTCGACGAGGGTTTTCTGTCCTGGCAGAAGCCGTGGCACATTAGCGCGCCCGATCTCTACCGCCCGCAAACGCCTCAGCATGTCGACAAAAGCGGGGTAGCCGACTCGCCGGTCGAAGCGGTTGGTCACGACTGCGTTCCGAAATCCGGCAAGCGCCTCCGCAGACGGCCAAGGCTGCCCAAGCTCCTCGGCAAGATCGCAAGTCTTTGCGGGCTTCGATCCTGGGTTCCAGATTTCGATGCGATATTTTGCCGACTCCCCCACGGTGACAAAATTAGGTAAGTGCCTACGGGCCTTTAATCGGGGCGCTTGAAACCGCAGGAGAGTAACCCCCAAGGCATCGACGACCAAGAAACATGTCCCAATCGAAAAGAGCATGTGAGCAAGATTGGCCTGGGTGTCAAGTCCGAAAGTGCCGGCAAGCGCGGTCAATGCACCAAGCACGAGGCCGTTCGCCGTCAGTCGCTCTCGCAACCAGCGCGAGACGCGATAAGCCAGGCGAAAGAACGCGAGCTTGCGCACGGCGTAGTGGAGTCCGGCCTAAATTGGAACCCGGACTCCCCCCAGGATGTCCCGCACAACATCGGCGGCAGTGGTACCGGAATAGCGCGCTTGCGGATCGAGCGCCAGGCGATGGGCAAGGACATCCGCCGCCACTTGCTGGATTACATCTGGGGTGACGAAGGATTCACCGTCAAAAAAAGCCAACGCACGCGCGAGTTGAAACAGCGCAATTGAGGCGCGCGGACTTGCTCCCATTTGCACGGCCGGGTGCGCGCGGGTGGCCTGCACAATTGCAACAATGTATTGGCGAACGTTGGGCGCTACCCGGATACTTGCTGTCGCTTCGCGTGCCGCGAGCAAATCGGCTGCAGTGGCACAGGGCGCCAGCCGGTCCAATGGATGGTGAGCGGCCGAATATTCCAATAACCGACACTCTTCCTCCGGGCTGACGTAGCCAAGCGCCAGCCGCAAACCAAAGCGATCTAATTGAGCTTCGGGAAGAGGATAAGTGCCCGCCTGTTCTACGGGATTCTGGGTTGCGATTACAAAGTATGGCTGCGGCAGCAGGCGCCTTTGCCCATCCACCGTGACCTGTGCTTCCGCCATGGCCTCCAGAAGCGCAGACTGGGTACGCGGTGAGGCCCGATTGATTTCGTCCGCCAGTAGCACGTGGGCAAACACGGGCCCCTCATGGAAGCGAAATGCCTGGGATTGGGCATCGAAGATCGAAACGCCGACAATGTCACTTGGCAGCAGATCCGGCGTGAATTGCACCCGAGAAAATTCCGCCTCAACAGACCGAGCCATGGCCTTTGCCAAGGTCGTCTTCCCAGTTCCAGGAAAATCGTCCAGGAGTACATGCAGCCCAGCGACCCAGGCAGAAACGATCTTGCGGATGTTGGCATCCTGCCCGTGCAGCACGGTCGCCAAGTTGGCCGCAATGCGTCGAGGTGTCGAAGTTTCTTCTTTGATGATTCGCTCTCCCCTAGCAGGCTGTTGAAATTCGAATTTTCTACGCGAATGGACTACAAGATGTTGTTTCCGTGAGGACCAACTTGCAATATGTAGTAGGTTCAACGACGCCTGAAAAGCGTTTTTCTTTTCAACCGCCTGCTAGTAATTCATCAGCGCCTGCCGCGAGCCCGATCCATCTAGTTGGTTGTCTGTGCTCGCGGAAACAAAGCATTATGAGACGCCCCAGTCTTCAATAGATACATTCGAGTCCAGAGAATCGTCGACGGCCTAATTAAGATAAGACGGTCAACGACCGCTTGTTACAAGCGATTACCGACTTCCAAAGCTTCGTGAAGCAGTCATACATCAGCCCCGAATTTGTGTCCGGTTTGGCAGCAACTTTACTTCCTGCCAGTGTTCGACAAAGCCACCTTCTCACCGTAGCATGCGCCGCACGGATCGTCTAATGAGGCGCACCGATGGGTGTCATTGACCGTTGCCTTCGGCAAGCTGCAATGTCCAAGAGCCGGTCAGAGCGCGCCCGACGCACTCAGAAGTTGACGACGCCTCTTCTTGCTGGGGTCGGCCAAGAGCGAAAGCTGGCGACTCCAGGTATTCGTCGCCCCGATCCAAAGAGATTGGTCTAGTTGCGATAGGAAGCGACAAATACGCCGTTTGTCGTATAGCCAAGCCCAGCGCCGTAATTCCCAACCACAATCGAGCCGTCGGCCGATATGCTGACCGCGTATAAGGGGATGCTTCCGACAGTGCCGATGTCCTGCAGCCCTCCCGAGTGCGTCCAGCGAAAGCTGTGCAGGGGCTGATCAGCGAGCCTGATGTGAACGTCGTACGGGCGCAGGCTATACACACCCGTCACAACCGATCCATCAATCGAAATGCCGCTCGGACTGCCAGTTACGGTGCCGAGTTCGCCAATATCCAACGCTTTCCCCACCTTGTTCCACGCAATGATATGGTGCTCAAATTGATGGTCGTTCTCGCGTCCCACCCAACCTACGATTACCGAACCGTCGCCGGACACCGCCGTCGCGGAAGCGTATCGACTCCCGAACGAATCAAGTTCCTCGAAACCGCCCGCCACCGTCCAACGAAAAGGCCGTCCAGTGATAAGCGTCGGCCCAACCGTTCCGACAATCACGGAACCGTCCGCTGACACTGCCGTTGCCCAGATTGATTTACCGGGCGGTGCGCCAAGATCTTGAAATCCTCCGACTTCAGTCCAGCGAAATGCTCGTGTTGTAGCGGCGTTGACACTCTTGCCACTGCTGTAACCAATAACTACCGAGCCATCCGCGGAAACAGCCGTAGCGATGGCTATTTGCCCATTCGGCGTGCCCAAGTCTCTGACGTCGCCCGTTGCAGTCCAACGGAATGCGTGAGCAGAAGGACCTTCCTTGTCCGCGAAGCTGATGAAGCCCACGATCACCGAGCCATCGGCAGAAACTGCGTTCGCATGGGAAGACTCGCCACCGAATAGGCCCAGCTCCTGCATCCCATCAGCCTTCGTCCAGCGAAAGGCTTGGATCGTCGAGCGCCCGAAGGCTGGGCTATTAAGGATGTCTCCGACGATTACTGTTCCGTCGCCCGATACAGCCTTCACGGTTGCAAGCCGGCCGCCGAGATTGCCGAGTAGGGTCACGTTGCCGGCTGCTACAACCGAAATGGGTTCGGCACATTCGACCGCTGTGCATACAAAAAAAGCACTCGCCAATGCAGCAAGAAATCGCCGTAATGAAGTCAAACGTCTGGCCTCCGGTCCTCAAGCAAGCATGGCTACGACATATTACCCGCTGCACGATTAGTCATGCATTTGTTGCGCTCGTAATTGGCGTTTTTTCTTGCCCCCTTTGAAGCACGCAATTGAATTTCGGCCTTGGGGCCGCGACTGCCAGAAAACAGCCCTTATCGGCGACGAAGTGCTATGGCAGCCATGCAATGTATTGCGGATGCACTGCGGCCCACTTACGCTTTAGTAAAGCTCGGCCATTTCCGGACACCAAATAGCTCGAAACGAAATTCCGTAAACCGGTCATTGCGATCGCGTAAAAGAACACTGGTCCCGGTCGCTAGGCAATTGCAACCGCCCGCAAGTTCAGCGGAGCGCCACAATTGACTGTCGACGACTTCGGGCAATATTCGTGCACGACCCCTAACGTAGCCGCGCAGACCGATGCGCTTGCCTTCGGGGAGTGCTGCGAAACCGCAGGCAATCTGAATCGCCCTGATGCTGCGCACGGCAACCAATTTTGGATTTGTCGTCGTCGCCAATCTGCCGGCTATGACCTAGAAAAAAAGTTATCCACACGCCAGCGGCAATTCGCCTGTTAGAAGGACCACGACACCTTTCTTGCGGACCCAGATGGGCGTGATAGCGGAGGCGTTCTTTCAACGAGCGGACGCGATAACTCCTTTTGACAGCGCGTCCGCTATTTGGATTTTGCGCTAGCTGCCTTGCGGAAGACGATTTCGCCGCTTAGGATCGCTTGCGCCATTCACTGATGGATCTAATCGCTTCGGAATGGTCTTGGCGCGTGACGGACGCGAAACGTTTCCCTAAGATTGCCGCGTTTGCACTGCATACATGGGACTTTAAATGTGCGCTTGAGTGGGCTTGCCACGAGACTGCCCATCGCCGGACACGCCCTGGCGATATCTCTGCTGGGGCTACTGTGCATGTCGTTTGCACAGGCCGCGGACGAGCCAGTCCATGGGCTCTGGGTTTGGAAGGGCCCG
>CAZSOI010000022.1:0-5676 GCA_964608115.1 uncultured Burkholderiaceae bacterium
CACCACCAAGACGGCCGTGCCAATCCGCTTCGTGCCTTTGACTCGAGAGTAGGGTTAGCGTTGCGCCAATCGTCCGATCGCTTACCGCATTTATTTAGTTAGAGTAGGACTGAGCAGGCCTTAAAGAGACGCATAGGTTGGAAGCCATCCACCTGGCGACGTCAAGTCCAACCGCTCCGGCCGGCGTGAGGCGCGTCCAGAAAGGTGAAAGATCTCCCCCCGGCACGCCCACACGCGTAGATCCGTCCATAAGGTTTCCGCCTAGCGGACGTGGGGGGCCTGGACGTTGAGGCACTGACCGCATTCAAAGATGAAGGGCATTCCCTGCACGGCTATCCGCACGGTGGAGAAGCTCGCCGCCGATGCCATCCTCGACATCGAGTGCGACATTTAGATCCCGGCTGCGCGGCCTGACGTTGTAAAGGCAGACAATGCCGGTCGCTTGAAAGCCAAGCTGATGCCACAGGGCGCCAATATTCCCTGCACCCCCGACGCAGAGCGCGCGCTGCACCGGCGCGGCGTTCTTGTCGTGCCCGATTTCATCGCCAACGCTGGCGGCGTTATTTGCGGAGCCATGGAATATCGTGGAGCTACCTGCCATGCGGCGTTCGAATATGTTGAGGAGCGCATCCGGGCCAAGACGCGGCTCGATCTGGAAGAAAGCCAGAACACGGGGGACATTCCACGAAAGGCCGCACTCGCCTTAGCCGAACGCACAGTCAGGGCTGCGATGCGAACTCGGCGATGGCGGTGATCGCCCGCTCGTAGAGGCCGTATGCTACTCTCGCGGGCAGGTATTGAAAGCATTATCGGACAATCTTCCCGGCGCTTGACGTTATGGCCTACGTCCGGGAGAAATTCACAATGCACTGTGCCCGCCACTTGCCAGGCGGGTCCTCCGTCACAGCGAGCCCCTTAAGGGTCGCGCCCTTGATTTGAATAGCGGGGGCGTGGCGCTCTTGGGAGATGTTCTCGCCAATGGCGGTTGCATGGAGCTGGAAGCCGTCGGTGTCGACATTAAAGGCCCCGAAAACCATTCCGTGCTCCGCCATCTTAGAAATGACCGCATTCAGCCAATCAGCGAGGAGGAGCTCAGCGCTCGACGCCGTGCAATCGATCTCGACTGTCTCTTCATGCCTGACCGCAGCTGGATCGGTTATGGCTGCCATCATAGCGAGAGCGGCCTATCCGAAGGCCGCGCCAAGCGTCGGGCCCGTGCCTTCTATGTTGAGCTCTGGATCGCCTGAAAATTGCATTGCTTTCAACTCCATCCAGCCGCAAACATGATCGCATCCACTCATATGCAAGAATAGGAGATAGGAGCTTTCTTGCCTTGACCATCGTCAAAGTCTAGAGCGTTAAATCACAAACCTTTTTTATTAAACCATTATGAAAACGCTGAGACCACTGCGTTTCCCACCCGGCCTTGATCTTTGTCAATGCTTTCATATTCAGCCCCAGTGAACATCTGATGCTGTTCCAATTTCCAAGGAGGACCCTGGAAATGGTGGAATCTGTTGGCAAAATAGCGGTGAAGGTGGAGGCAAAAGCTCCCGGGCGTGTACCTGCGCGCCAGACATGGCAGCCTTTCGAAAGCCTCCGCCGCCCAATTGCTGACGCCGAACCGTTTTGGGGGAGTGAGCCGAGCTGGCGCGCCGGTCCCCCCGTCGACATCGCCGATGAACTTAACGCCTATGAGGTCACGGCCGAGCTTCCAGGCATGGACGAGAAGGAGATTGAGGTTAAGCTTGTCAATGGCAATCTGGTGATCGAGGGCGAAAAGCGGGAACGGAGGAAGAAGGATTACTATCTCCGTGAACGTCACTTCGGCTCATTCGAGCGCTATTTTGTGGTACCGGAAGATGCCGACACGAGCAAGATCGAGGCGAGCTTTGAGAAGGGCGTGCTCACGGTCACGCTTCCCAAAATGCTATAGGCCATTAAGCCCGAGAAAAAAATCGAGGTCAAAGCTACGTGACCGCGCAAAGTGCAGGCTCGGCCCGGCCGCTTCGCAGCAGCGGAGTTCACACGTCTAGACGGACAAGGACCTTCTGAGGCCGCAAGGGAGGATCGGCCATGATGATCGATTGCACTGCATTCGGCAGCATCACGGTGAGCACGACTTCCGGCGACGTGGTGAAACGGAAGAAGAAGCCGTCAAAGAAGTACTATGGCACCTCGCACGTCATCTCCAAGGATGAGGCGAAGTTCGTCTTTGAGAAGGGATGCGAGCGGCTCATTGCCGGCTCGGGCCAGATGGGTAATGTGACTTTGTCGCCGGAAGCTGAGGCCTATTTTTCGAAAAAGGGCTGCAAGGTAATATTGCAGCCTACCCCCGAGGCGATCGGCACGTTCAACAGGTCGCACGCGAGAACGGCCGGGCTTTTTCACGTTACCTGCTGAATTCCCATGAAAGCCGAAGCAGCCCTAGAGGTTCAGGTTGAATGCGAGCCGGGCCATTTACGAGAGAAGCCGAAGGGGTTCCGGCTGAACAGGCGCGATGTCGAAATCGCCGAAAACCTCGACCAATGGCATGGGCCTGATTATCGCTACTTCAAGGTCAGAGGCGATGACGGCAATCTCTATATATTGCGTTACGATGAGGGGAGCGCTGCGTGGGAACTGACGATGTTCCAGAGCCCGCAAGCGGAGGCCTTTGCCTCGCAGCTCCATGCAGCGAAGCACCGGCGCCCCGATGGATGAACGGCAATGACAGAGCCCTCCGAAACTCACCCTGCCAGCTACTGGCACAAGCTTGACGATGGCCGCATACAATGCGACCCGTGCCCGCGCTTTTGCCGGCTGCATGAGGGCCAGCGTGCATTTTGCTTTGTGCGCGCCAGGCATGGTGGCGAGATGGTTTTGACATCTTACGGCCGCTCAAGCGGCTTCTGCATCGATCCGGTCGAGAAGAAGCCCCTCAACCACTTCCTGCCGGGAACGCCGGTGCTTTCCTTCGGGACCAGCGGCTGCAATCTCGGCTGTAAGTTCTGCCAAAACTGGGATATCAGCAAGGCGCGCGAATTTGATGTGCTTGCCAGGCGTGCGGACCCGGAACAAATCGCAGCAGCTGCTCAAAGGCTTGGAGCCCCGAGCGTTGCCTGTACTTACAACGATCCCACGATCTTTCATGAATATGCCATCAACACGGCAATCGCCTGCCGTGAGCGGAGTATCAAGAGCATTGCAGTCACCGCAGGCTATGTCTGCCCTGAGCCGCGCGCTGAATTCTATCGTCACATGGACGCCGCCAACATCGATCTCAAAGGCTTTACCGAGGATTTCTATCACAAGGTCTGCTATGGCCATTTGCAGGCGGTGCTGGATACGCTCGTTTATGTGAAGCGCGAAACCAGTGTATGGCTCGAAATCACTACCCTTCTCATTCCTGGTCTTAACGACTCGGACGCAGAGCTAGAGCGGATGACACAGTGGGTGGCGGAGCACCTTGGTCCGGATGTGCCGTGGCATTTTACGGCGTTCCATCCCGACTGGCGAATGAGAGACATCCCATCCACGGATGCCGGAACCTTGTCCCGTGCCCGGACTATCGCTTTGAAAAATGGCATCCGTTATGCCTTCCCAGGGAACGTCTACGATCCCGCTGGCCAGGCTACGTACTGCCATAACTGCAGGGCGCTGCTCATCGGCCGCGGCCAGTACGAAATTACGGCCTGGAAATTGGCTGAGGGTAAATGCCGCAAATGCGGTACGCCTTGCGCAGGTATATTCGAACGCTCGCCTGGCACATGGGGTTCAAAGCGCACGCCGGTTATGATTGAGGCAGGCGCGGACGCGGCTTGCTAGAGAACGCCGACGGAGGTCATTGTGCCCGAGCTGCCGGATGTCGAACCTTTCAAGCGTGTGCTCGCGCGTAATTGTCTCGATCGGATCATCAAGAGCGCCGCCGTGAAAGATGCGCGCATCCTGGGCGAACTCTCCGCCGAGGCGTTCACCGCGCATCTCCGCGGCAGAAGGCTCGTCGCGGCCCATCGTCACGGCAAGCACTTGCTGGCCGCCGGCATCAAAGTGGCGCTTGCGCCGAACCAGCGTATCGATCCACGCTCCTATACTGAGGCGCGTCACCAATATCGCGCCGGCCAGCTGTTCAGGCGGGCCCGGCGAGCAAGGGCTGGTCGGGTTCTCGCCATCGCCTGGCCGATCGCCTCTCGCGCGCCCGCTGAAGGGAGCCGTATCGGCATGCCGCGAAATCGCCCGTACCTCTAGCATCCGGCCTTCGATGTCTATCCTTCTCAGCGAATCTAGCGAACCTGTTACGAAACGCGATCAGCTCATGGATTATTTCGCGCGCGGCGAAAAATCGAAGGAGCGTTGGCTGATCGGCGTCCAGCATGAAAAATTTCCTTACCGCCTGTCGAGCCTGTCCTGGCCGGCTTACGAAGAACCGCAGGGCCTCCGCGAATTCATGCAAGGTATGCGCCCGTTCGGCTGGGAACCGATCATGGAGGGTGGCAACATCATCGGCCTGACGCGCGGAAAAGCGGCAATTACATTCGAACCTGGCGGGCAGATCGAACTAGCGGGCGCGCCGCTTGCAACGTTGCATGAAACCTATGCCGAATTGCGGCAACATTTGCAGGAGGCCTGCACCGTTGGCGAAAAACTTGCCATCGGCTTTCTCGGGCTTGGCTTTCACCCGGCCGCGCGGCGCGACGAAATTCCCTGGGTGCCCAAGGAACGCTATAAAATTATGCGCACCTACATGCCGAAGGTTGGGGGACATGGACTCGACATGATGCTGCGCACCTGTGCGGTGCAAGTTAATCTTGATTACGCCGATGAAATCGATATGGCGCGAAAATATCGGCTGTCGCTTGCGCTTCAGCCCGTTGCGACGGCATTATTCGCCTCCTCGCCATTCGCCGAAGGCGAACCGAGCGGCTTCAACAGCACCCGCATGGCGATGTGGGAAGACACCGATCCCGCCCGCAGCGGCGCGCCGGAATTCGTTTACGGCGCAGGCTTCGGCTATGAACGCTATACCGATTATGCGCTCGGCGTGCCGATGTATTTCCTCTATCGTGACGGGCGTTATATCGACTGCGCGGGACAAAGTTTCCGAGATTTCATGGAAGGTAAACTTCCGGCCCTGCCCGGCGAAAGACCAACCATTACTGATTGGGCCAATCATCTGACGACATTGTTCCCGGACGTGCGGCTTAAGAAAATTCTCGAATTGCGCGGCGCCGACGCCGGTGATGCGCAAATGATGCTGGCCTTGCCAAGCTTCTGGTCCGGTCTGCTCTATGACAGCGCCGCGCTTGATGCCGCATGGGAGATCGCGAGACAGTGGAGTCCCGAAGACCGCGGGCGATTGCATACCGATGTGTTACGCCACGGATTACGGGCAAGAATCCGCGGGCAAAGCGTGGCCGATATTGCAGGAAAGCTTAGCGGCCTGTCGCGGCAGGGATTGCAGCGCCGCGCGCGCTTTGACGGAGGCGGGGACGAAAGCCATTACCTCAATCCCTTGTTCGATATCATCGATCGCAAGGAGAATCGCGCCGACGCCTTATTGAAGCAGTTCGGCGGCGGCAAATTCGATGCGAAAAGATTGTTCGCTGCTTGCCGGCTAATACCTTATTGAGAAATACGGCCTCACCGGCTTGATGCTTGAGAAGCCAGGCACTCGGCGCTCCCTTTGGCGCCGGGCCG
>CAZSOI010000023.1:0-1989 GCA_964608115.1 uncultured Burkholderiaceae bacterium
CAGGATTTTCACCAAAAACGGCAAATACACCGCGTTGATTCGACGAGCTTGAAACGCGGCGTTTTGCATCACCGGCGAAAGCGATTGAGCCACAGGATTGCCTACAATGCCGTAAACGCGCGTGCGGCTATCGAGCCGGTCTGCACGATACAGATTTTTCATCGTCTCGAGTGAGACCTGTCCGGGTGCAGTAGTATTCTCGAGTGGCGCATATGAAATTGCGCTGCCTTCGCGCAACGCCAGCACGCGCAGTGGCAGCACAGCGTCGCCCATCGGAATCGCCACCACATTTCGCCGCGCGCGCGCCAGCCGCAAGACTTTCAGTCCGTCTGCCAGCGACTCACATTGGGCGGCAATCTTGATCGCATCGGCACCACTTCGATTTAGCTCTCGTGCCACTCGCTGTAAGTTTCGCGGTGCTGTCCGGAAGAAATGCGCCGAGACCAACCGACGGCCCTCGCCCACGAGCACATCGAGCAATTCGGCAGGGCATTGCCGAATCGATTCGATCTCCAGGTCGTACCAAGTGCAGCCCGCCCGCAGAGCTCCCGCGAGGTGCAAGAGCTGTTTCGCAATCGAGCCGCTGTAGTTGCCTCCTGCAGATCGCCGCCTGCAAGTGGCGATCAGGGTCACGTCTGGTTTCGCGTGCAGCCTGCTTGCGGTGAACCGGCGTAGGAACGACTCAATCTCGCGGTCACCGGCCAGCCAATCGAGGCGCAACTCGACTGTGCGGCTCTGCCGGAGAGCATCCGCGAGCTGGTTCAGCATCGAACGCGCGTCTTCCGCGGCAACCACCGCGCAGATTTTGTCCTTGCCGATCATGCTTTGTCCTGGCGGCTCCAAACGCCAAATTACTCCCAACTATCTGTTTCTGCACGGCTTCCCTGTCCTTTCGTACAGGGAGTTCAGGCTTCTACCATGCGGTGCACAAAGTGTAAAGCAGGCCCCATGCTTGTCTTGACGCTCCCAGGGGCGTTTGTTACGGTCGATTCATCAGCAGTCTTTAGCCACGTTTGACGGGCATGGTGGCGCCGGGTATACCGGCGCAATCGGGAATTCGGGCTCAGGGTGGTGTAACGCCTTGAACTGCCGTTAAAGGAGCAGATGATGCGCGGGAAAATTGTCTTCGCCGGACTCGTTTTGGCCTTTTCAGCAGCGGTTGCCTCAGCCCAAGAGGGCACGCCGGTAGCCATCGACAACGATCTCTACTGCTCAGGTATCGTGACCAATGAGGCCGTTCCGCGCAGCAGCTACATTATCACGGGCGAAGGCTCCAATTATCGCATTACGTTTGACTACGGCGATTACGTCTACATCAACCGCGGCGCAAACCAGGGCACCAAGGTGGGCGACCAATTCTCGGTTATGCGGCCTGTAATCGATTCGATCGGTATCGAGTGGTCGAAGTGGCAGCACAGCATTCTCAACAAGATGGGCACCACGTGGGCGGACGAAGGCACCGTCAAGGTAGTTGTCGTCCAGCCCAACGTGTCCATCGCCATTGTGAATCGTGCCTGCGATGCCATGCAGCGAGGCGACACGCTCATTCCTTTCCAGGAAAGGCAGGCTCCGCCGCTCAAATCCGAAGCCAACTTCGATCGTTTTGCGCCTCCCAGCGGAAAATCGAAGGCCATGGTGATCGTTGGCAAGAAGTTCCAGGAGCAACTCGGAACGAATGACATTGTGTACGTGAACCTGGGCCGCGATCAGGGCGTGCGCGTCGGCGACTACTTCCGCATCTTCCGCTACACGGGTACCGAGCACGAAACCGCGTTCCAAACGCCGAGAACCGCGTTTGACGTTGAGGGCTATCAGGGACCAACGTATGGGCTTGGCAGCGCGCCTAGCAAGTGGAACTGGAACAACACTCCCCGTGAAGTTCTGGGCGAAGGAATCGTCGTGCGCACGGGGCCAAACTCTTCCACCGTGTTGCTGACCTTCACGCTGCGCGAGGTTTACGCGGGCGACTACGTTGAAGTCGAGTAGCGC
>CAZSOI010000024.1:0-1693 GCA_964608115.1 uncultured Burkholderiaceae bacterium
TGTTCCACCCCATCCGCCTGCACACACGCCGTCGTAGCAAATGTAATTGTCGGTGTTCGCTTCAGCAGCTACGTCAGGACTATTGCGATACTTCTTTGATCCTTTGTTGGCGCTGGTGATGACGCCCGCTGTCGTCTGCCAGCTGGGAATTGCGATTCGGTCCGGAGAAATGCCTCCCCCGCTGTCGGGCCAGGCGGTTTCCGAGTGCCAGGGTCCTCCCGCAGCCGCGGTTGTCAGATCCGTTCCTCCCACCGACGTAACATAGACGTCGTCAGCCGGGTAAACATAGCGTGACCTTGAGCGATACGAACCACTGTCGCCAGAGGCCACAAAAAGAGTTTGACCCTGTGCGGCGAACTCCTTAAATATCGGATCGTCACTGCTCGGATCCGCCGGACTCCAGCCCCAAGAGCAGCTCAAGGACTTGGCGATGTTATCGGTCGCCACCCGATTAAAGATACTTACGTCACTATTATCCGATACATATACCAGCACGGAGTTCATGCCCGGCGCCATCGAGATCGCCTCCTCGATGTCCAGCGACTGCTCGGTATCGTCACAACTTCCGGTGCAGCTCAAACTCGATCCATCCGTTGACACTCCAAGAATCGAGACTGTGAGTCTTTGCCCGACTTGACTAAAGTAGGTCACGACATCGTTTTTGTTGAAGCCCGCGAATTCCACAAGGCCAACCGACTGCCCGCTACCGGTCAATGCGCTTGCGCCGTAGTATGCCGCGCGCATGTCGCTGCCAAGAAAGTACCCGTCAGGTCCCGAGCCTGTCGTTTTGCCCCCGCCGCTTGGATGCCGACCCAAGCTGGCGGGTTGTGGAATCGAGAAATTGTCCAACCCCGTAACGTGCCATAGCGTAACCGTCAGATCCGCGGTTGGCTCACGGTCTGGCGCATAGAACGTGCGCGGCTCGGTCGGATGTTGATAAAGGTTTAGCCTCACGTGGAACGCATGCTCGATCTGGGACGCGGTTGCGGCGACATCGACGATCAGCCGGTTGGCAGCCGTTGCGGTGACTTGCAGGCCGGCGGCTTTTGCAAATTGGATCACCTGCTCATAGTCGACTTGGCTCGGACCAAAACGTTGCGTGAACTCTTCAACGCTTAGATACCGATGGAAGTTGGCGCTGCTGGGATCATAGATTTGCTCTAGCAATTGATCGAGCTCGGCCTCGTTGCGAAGTGGCAAGGCAATGTTAAGTCGCATGATTTGCGCAGAAGGTACTCGGCCAACTAAGGTGGCTTGGCCGCTTGCGACCGCATCGCGAACATGCCGCGTTGCCAGGGGCGCCGCCTGTCCGAAGGTTGACAATGGCAGGACGGCAGCAAAAATCCCTGTGATGCAGCACGCCACGGCCCGACCTTGTGCGGCGACGAGTTGATCGCGTGATGGAATTCGCATCATCGTAAAATCCTTTCGGAGCTTGTAAAAAAGACGCCTGAGGCTTGTCGCGATGCACTCCTACAAACGTCTTGCGAAGCAAACCGCTCGTAATGAAACAAGGCCTTGCTTGCAATACCGGCGGTTCGAAGCACTACGCGACCAACGCAGCCACCCCTGCCTGCACAGCGATCGCGGAGACGCTACTCGCGCCGCGCTAAATTGCCCAGTTGGCTGTTTGGACGACGCCAATTGTTGGTGGTTGGACCCCTTTAAATCGCTTTTGCGTGGTGCTTTCTCG
>CAZSOI010000025.1:0-28940 GCA_964608115.1 uncultured Burkholderiaceae bacterium
TCGCGTCTGGTCAGTGGGACCAAAATTGCCGGTGAGCCCGCATCTTACCCAAGCGCACGCCCTTTCGAGCACCACCGGATTTGCAAAAGTGACAGGCAGATCGCGCCCAGCTCATCGGCGGCGATATCAGTGAAAGAAAACAAACTCGGCGGAAAACGGCACCCGAAGCACCTGGTTGAGCTGTTCCGAAGAACAGCTCGCCGGCGGCATGCCGCCGACCGTATTGATTCGCTGCACGTACGTAATGCCCTCCAGTGCGCCTTCACCAAAGACGCGGGTTTTCAAAAGCAACCATGGCAACGCGTCGCCGTTTGGTGAAGGTACATGGTCGACGATATCGCCAACCAAGCGGCTGCCGTCGACGTGTTCGAATGACAGGTTTACGCCGTGACGCATGAGCAGCTGACCCTGGGCGTCGCGCAACTCCGCTTCCGGAAGGCGATAGGTCCAGCGCGGCCCTGCAGGCTGGGACTCGCATCGAAAAACTTGTGATCCCCGGCCCTCAAGGCGAAAAACTTCGACGCCTGTGGGCGGGGATCGCAGCGCACGCGGCGGCGTCGAGCGCAGCAGCGCACCGGGTAGGCTGCCGGCGGAGCGCAAATCGGCGCTTGGCGCTGCTGGGGCAGACGCTCCGGTTGTCGGCTGCTGCGCGCAGCCCAAAAGCAGCAGCCCCGCCGGAGCAAGAAAAATCGCTCCGAATCGGACGATACGCCGGCCAAACAGGTCTGCAGTCATCATCGATACGCCCGCGTCCCGGCAGGCTTACAGGGCGCCGCCGCTCGGTGCCAACCCCGCGGTGCTGGGATGGCGCGAGAAAAAACGTCGAGCAATAAGATAGGCAATCGCTTCGAGCAATGCCGCGAGAAAAAACGGGGCACCCACCCAAACATCATCTCTTGGCAGATGGGTTACTTGTCCCAAAACGAACGTGCCCAGTATCGGTGCGACGATCGTAATGACACTGTTCAAAGAGGTCAGCGTTGCCATGGTACGGCCCTGCTCACGTGGGTCGGCGGCCTTGGACACGATGCCTTGCAAGGCAGTCGTTGCGCCATAGGCCAGGAAGTTGGCAACAATCAGCGCATAGAGCATCCAACCGTGCGTGGCCAGTCCATAGCCGACATATGCGAGCGCCCCAGAAAAAAGACCTGCGGCCACCAGCTTGCGTTCGCCCATTGATTTGAGCAGCACTCGCAGCAATCCGCCCTGGACGATGATTACAACCAGTCCGACGACAAACAACGAAACACCGTTCTCGCGTGGGCCCCAGCCGAAACGAAAGCCTGTGAACAAAACCCAGACCGCGCGTAGGGTAAATTCGGCCATGGCAGCCGCAGCCACTGCGAACACGAGCATGCCTACGCCTTGCAAACGACCCAGGCCCGCAAGTGCAGAAAACGGATTTAACCGGGCGGAAGCGATCGGATTGCGCCGCTCGACAGGCAAGGATTCGGGTAGCACAAGCAGCCCGTAAAACCAGTTGATTGCGCACATCCCTGCGGCCACGAAAAATGGCAAGCGCAAATCGACCTGACCCAGCAGACCGCCAAACATGGGTCCCAGGACAAACCCAAGGCCAAACATCGCTCCGAGCTTGCCCAGAGCCGGCGTGCGCTTCTCAACGGAGGTGATGTCGGCAACATAGGCTTGCGCCACCGCGATATTGGCCGAGAGCGCGCCACCGAGCAGCCGCACCGCGACCAGGGCGGCGAGCGAGTGTGTCAGAGCAGTTACAAAAAACGTGACACCGAGTCCGCCGATACCGAGCAGCAGCACTGGCCGGCGTCCAAATCGATCGGACAGCGCGCCCAGCAGCGGTGCGCACAAAAACTGTGCTAGACCGAACGTGACCGTCAATACGCCGTACCAGTATGCTTGGGTGTCGCGCCCTTCCGTGAACTCGCCCACCAAGATCGGCAGCACCGGGATGATCAAACCGATGCCGATCACGTCCAATAGCGCAGTCAGCATGATGAACGGGATGGCTGCTTGGCGTTTCATGGACGGACCCTAAGTTTTCAGATCGTGCGTTGGATTACTTGCGGACATTTTTAGAATGGACCCGTTGCCAGCCATCGCTCAATTTGCGGCAAGCGATCGTTGCCCCAAAACGGCTCGCCGTCGACAAAGATAAAGGGCGCTCCAAAAACGCCTCGCGCAATCGATGTTTGAACGGCAGTCTTCAGTTGCTCCTTGATTTGTGGTTGCAAAGTGGCTTGCAGGACGTCCGGCGCGTTGGCTCCGCATTGCTCGAGCACTAGGCGCAGAGCATCACTTTGGGAAATGTCCCGACCGTGGACGAAGTACGCGCGAAAAGTCCCGTGGACAAATTCTGCAACCAGATCGGGCCGCTCTTGCTGTAGCACCAGACAGGCGCGAGCCGCCTGCACCGTAGCGATGGGAAAGGGTTCGGGCAGGCGAAAGTCGACGTTGGCAAATCGAGCGCTTCGTGCAAAGTCGCGCCGGCTGTACTCGCCCTTGATGGGGATGTCGGTAAGAGGCCGCTGTCCGGAGAGGCCAAAGACGGCGCCAAGCAGCGTAGGCTTGTAATCCACCCCTCGGCCATAGCGCGCCGCCAGCGGCTCGATTTGCTCGCTGGCCAGATACGAGTAGGGTGAACTGAAATCGAAATAAAACTCGATCGGTGTGGGCATTCCGGGCCTCTTTGCGGTTCGGGATATTAGCTTGTTAGCCAGTGGCGGGCGCCGTCGGGGTGCACCTCATGACATCGGGCTGCATTTGCCCGAAGTGGATGCGAGTTTCAAACTCCATGCCGACCATTCCGTCACGCTGCGTGGCGACGAATAACTCGCGCAGGCTCCGCATCATGGGCCGATAGCGCGCATCGCTCGGTGGCGGCGCGTAGGAGGCGGAATTAAGGCGCTGGGCAAGCTCGTCAAAGTCCAGCGGGGTGCTGTGTGCAACGCGGATCGTGCGCCAGTGATCGTTGCCGAAAAATTGCTCAACCCGGTCCGGTCGTTCGTGGGCTCGCTGCACCTCAACATAGTTGGTGCCATAACGCATAAGCAGCGCCTCGTAGCCACGCGCAAATTCCGATCCTTGGGTGCACCGGTCGTTCCACAGCAATGCTGCCAAATGTGGCGCACGCAGTATGCGCAGCGCCTCCGTGCGCGTTGCCGGAACGTCAAACCAATGAAACGCCTGAGCAGCGATAAGCAGGTCCGCGCAAGCCGCATCCAGCGTGGTTGCTTCGGCGCGCCCTTCAACGACCGCGAACCGCCTTTGCTGCTCGCACAGTTGCGCGGCGTGCGCACGCATAGCCTGGTTGGGCTCAACGCCGATGACTCGAAACCCGGCCCGCAAAAATGCTTCACTCGATAGACCTGTGCCGCACCCCAGATCGACAATCGTTGCGCCTGGGGGGATGGCAAGCGCGCCGGCAAGCGCGGCGATCGCCGCATCCGGGTAGCCCGGGCGTGCTCGGGCGTAAGCGCCCGCACGCGCGCTAAAGCGCTGCGTCGGATCATCGCCAACTGACGCCGACAAGGGGTTTCCCGCTGCGCTGAAACAGGCCGCCTGCGCTACTCCACGCTTTTGCGTGGCGGACGGATGATGATCACTCCGGTGAGAACCCCTCCGATCAAGGCAGCAGCCAACATCGGCCCGCCGCCGACAATGCCGGCGGCAAGCAGCGTGTGTCCGAAACATTGGCCGAACTGCTTAGGAGAACACCAGACCATGGTTGCGAGCAGCGAAAACGAGAGCCAAGTCATCAAAGCGATCAAAATGCCGCGCGAAACGGACTCGCCCAGCCGCTTGATCTTGCGGCGCGCATCTTGGTAAAGCAGCAAGGCAAAAAACATTGCAAACAGCGCCGGTACCGCGACAAAGATCCACTTGTTGACGCCGGCATCATCGGCCAGCGCGCGCATGAGGAACTCGACACCGGCCGCGGCAAGCAGGCCGCAGGCGCCAAATACCACAGAGGCAATGACGGCGGGAGAGATCATCGCTATCCCCTTGCCGGCATGTTAAAAACTGCTTGCCGCCGCGTCTTGCCGGCGAGTGAAAACCACTACCATTCGAGCTGTTCTCCGTTGTAGTTAAGAAATCGGCCGTTGTGCGAGCGATTGGCCGCCGCAATGACACGGCGCATCGACGTGACGCTTTGTTCGGCCGACAGATCGGCACCCTTACCGCCCATGTCGGTGCGAACCCAGCCCGGATGCAGGGCCATACACACCACTCCGCGGCCGCCCAGTTCGATACTGGCTGACTTCAAGACACTATTGAGCGCGGCCTTGCTTGCGCGGTACAGCCAGGAGTAAGCGCTCGTCGTGTTACCAATTGAGCCCATCTTGCTCGAGATCACGGCGAGCTTGCCGTGGCTTGCCGCCAGCCGATCGGTGAGCATCGGGATGAGCTGCATCGCGGCAAGCACGTTGGTGCGCATGACCGTGTCAAAGTCCGCGCGCTCCGGGGCGCTGATGTGCTCCGAGCGCGGTCCCGCCACGCCCGCCACGATGATCGCCAGGTCCAGCGGCTCTTTGCCCAGCGCCTGATCCAATGCTGCGGCGTAGCCGCTTTGCAGCAAATCCAGCGCAACGGTGCGGGTGCAAAAGGCATCGAGCGCCGCACCATCGCTTTGTTTTCGATACGTAGCGATGACGCGTTCGCCCTCGGCCGCGTACTGGCGCGCAAACTCCCGGCCAATACCTCGCGATGCGCCCACGATCAGACAGGTCGACACGAGCGTTCCTCAGAGCAACTCGAGCGCAAGGGCAGTGGCCTCGCCGCCGCCGATACATAGTGCAGCCACTCCCCGACGAAGGCCACGGCGTCGCAGTGCGCCCATCAAAGTGACAACAATGCGCGCGCCGCTCGCTCCGATCGGGTGCCCGAGCGCACACGCCCCGCCGTGCACGTTGACGCGCTCATGAGCAAGCCGGTACTCGCGCATCGCCGCCATGGTCACCGCCGCGAAGGCTTCATTGATCTCCCAAAGATCGACATCCTCGGCGCGCCAGCCTGCCTTGGCGAGCACCTTGGCAATGGCGCCGATGGGCGCGGTCGTAAACCAACTGGGCTCCTGCGCGTGCATCGCGTGCGCGAGGATTCGGGCCAGCGGTCGCGCGCCCAAGCGACTTGCCCCGGACTCGCGCGCAAGAAGCAGCGCGGCGGCGCCATCGGAAATGGGCGAGGAACTGGCCGCGGTGATCGTACCGTCCTTCTTGAAGGCGGGTTTGAGCTGAGCGACTTTTTCCGGGCGGGCGCGAAAGGGCTGCTCGTCTTGGGCAATCAGCGTTTGCTCCGACTTGCCCTCTACGGCAACAGGCGCAATCTCCCACTCGAAGCTTCCGTCCTGATTTGCCCGCACCGCCCGCTCGGCCGAGGCAATCGCGAAACGGTCTTGGTCGGCGCGCGAAAAACCGAACTTGGCAACGCATTCTTCGGCAAATACGCCCATTGCCTTGCCCCGTTCATAAGCATCCTCCAGACCGTCAAGAGCCATGTGGTCAAAGAGCACACCATGGCCGTAGCGGTAACCCTGCCGCGCTTTGGGAATCAGATACGGGGCGTTGGTCATGCTTTCCATGCCTCCGGCCACGACCAGCTGGGCCGAGCCAGCTAAGAGCATGTCGTGCGCGAACATCATGGCGCGCATACCGCTGCCGCACATCTTGGACAAGGTCACCGCGCCGGCCGACATGGGCAGGCCCGCCCCCAGCGCGGCCTGGCGTGCGGGCGCCTGTCCCTGGCCCGCTAAGAGGCAGTTGCCCAGAAGAACCTCATCGACTTTTTCGCCCGCGACGCCCGATCGCTGCAGCGCCGCGCGTACCGCGACAGCTCCCAGTTGGTGCGCTTGCAGTGTGCCAAATGCGCCCATCATGCTGCCGATGGGTGTGCGGGCGGCCGCCACGATTACGACCGGATCTTGCGTTGCTTGTGCCATCGCTGCCTACTCCGGACAATCCACGACGCTAGCGCTCAGGAACAAAGGGCAATTATGCGCGGTTTGGCACACAACGACTGCACCGGGTTTCAGGCGAGGATGCGGCTGCGGGTGCCAGCGCGGCGCATCACTGCGAAAACGGTGCACTGGTGCCCCGGCGCTGCGCCCAAGCCTGCGCGCGAACAATGAAGCGGCGCTGCTGCGGGTAGGGAAAGACGTCTTCCATGATGCCGGCGCGAATGCGCTGCTGGCGCATCTGCCAGAACTCCGGCGTCAACAGATCTGCGTGGTGGCGCAAAAATGCCGTGCGTATGCGAGCATCGCCTAAAAGGAAGGGTGCAAACTGCTCCGGGAAGACGTCGCGCGGTTCGATGTTGTACCAAGGTTCGGCCGACAACTCCGCCTCCTCGTTGGGCGCTGGCGGTATAGCCCGGAAGTGGCAATCGACCATGTACTCGATCTCGTCGTAGTCGTAAAACACCACGCGATTCAGGCGCGTTACCCCGAAGTTCTTAAACAACATATCGCCCGGGAAGATGTTGGCGGCAGCAAGGTCCTTGATGGCGTTGCCGTATTCGCAAATCGCCCGGTCGACCTCGGCATCGGTGGCGTGTTGCAAATAAATATTTAGCGGCGTCATGCGCCGCTCGATATATACGTGCCGCAGCAGCACGCAATCCTCCTCGACTTCGACCACGCTCGGACAGTACTGCAGAAGCTCGCGGATGAGTTCGGCCGAAAAGCGCTGCCGTGGCAGGGTTACTTCGGAATACTCCCAAGTATCGGCCATGCGCCCCACGCGGTCGTGCAGCTTCACCAGCCGGTACTTGGCCATTACTTGTTTGCGATCGGTATCCTTTGGGCGCGCGATTACGTCGCGTATGACCTTAAATACATATGGGTAGGAGGGCAGCGTGAAAACCGTCATCACGAGCCCCTTGATGCCCGGTGCGATAACGAAGCGATCCATCGAATGGCGCAAGTGATGCAAAAAATCGCGATAAAAGAGCGTCTTGCCCTGCTTTTGTAGACCAATCATCGTATAGAGCTCGGAGACGGCCTTGTGCGGCAAGATGGATTTGACGAAGTCCACGTACGCCGACGGCGCTTCCATGTCAACTAAAAAATACGCCCGTGTAAAGGAAAACAGTGTCGCGATGAGGTCGGCCGAGAACAGGACCGTGTCGACGTAGATGCGACCCTGATCGTCACGCAAGAATGGCACCGCGATGGGAGTGGCGCGCGTTCCATTAATAAAGCGCCCGATGAGGTACGCCCCCTTGTTGCGAAAGAACAAGTTCGACAGCACCTGGATCTGGCAGTCCGGGTCGACGTGGAAAGGTCGCACCAGCGCGTTGGGGGCACCACCCGTGCGGTGGGCCTCGCAGATCGCGCGCAGCACGTAGCGCAGGTCGCGATCAAAATCGACAAAGGGCGCGGCCAATCCCAGGTCGATCACGATCTGGCGCAGCGTCGCACGCAGCCCCGCACTGGCAGGGTAGTAGCTGCGAATCGACGGAGGGTCCGAATCCATGTAGTCCGTGGCAACCCCGGGACGCACAAAGATGAACTTGTTTTGAAAATAGATACGGTGCAGCAGCTTGGCGCACACAGAGTTAAAGAATGTCTCCGCGCATTCGGGCTGACGGTGGTCGGTGAGCAGGGAAATGTAGTGCTGCTTGACCGTCGCCCACAGCTGGTCGCGTTCCTGATCGGAGAGGCAATCCAAGTCAAAGCCGCGCTCGATGCGCTCGACTGCATCGAGCACCCGCTGATCGTAGTAGTCGATGCGCTCCCTTGCCGAATCGCGCATTCCGAGCCAGTCGCCGTGCTCAAAGCGGTCTTTTGCCTGCTGGGCGACGAAGCGAAAGCGCCGGTAGTGCAGATTAAACCCCTCGAGGATCGCCCGGGCGATTGCGCGCGGTTGCGGCATCGAGTGGTCAAAGCGAGCGCTCGAAGCGGCATTTTGCGCCGTCTCCTGCGCCGTGCTGGCGCCGGCAGGCGTGTGGGCGGGGACGGGCAACTCAGCTTGTTTCATCGAACCATTCACGCCCAATTAGCATGCGACGGATTTCGGAGGTGCCGGCACCGATTTCATAGAGCTTGGCGTCGCGCCAAAGCCGCCCGGCCGGATACTCATTGATATAGCCGTTGCCGCCCAGTATCTGGATGGCTTCTCCGGCCATCCACGTGGCCTTCTCCGCACCCAGCAAGATCACGCCGGCGCAGTCCTTGCGCACGGAGCGCGAGTGCCCGCCCGAGGCGCTTGCGCCGCGCCGCGCCGCCATGCGATCAAGACTCTTGCCAACGGCATAGGCGTAGGCGCGGCACGAAGACAAACTGGTGTACATGTCGGCGATCTTGGCCTGGATGAGTTGAAATTGACCGATAGGTTGTCCAAACTGTTCTCGCTCATGAATGAAAGGCGTCACCAAATCCAGGCAAGCTTGCATGATACCGATCGGCCCGGCCGCCAGTACGGCGCGCTCGTAGTCCAGTCCGCTCATCAGCACGCGCACGCCGCCATTGACCTTGCCCAGAACGTTTTGCGCCGGTACCGCGCAATCGCGAAATATGAGCTCTCCGGTGTGCGAGCCGCGCATCCCGAGCTTGTCTAGTTTTTGCGCAACCGAAAAGCCGGGCATCGATTTTTCGACGATAAAGGCGCTGATGCCACCGGCGCCAAGCTCTGGGTCCGTCTTGGCGTACACCACCAGCACATCGGCATCGGGTCCGTTCGTGATCCACATCTTGGTGCCGTTGAGCAAGTAATGGTCGCCTTTGTCCAGGGCCCGAAGCTTCATCGAGACCACGTCCGATCCGGATCCGGCCTCGCTCATTGCCAGCGCACCGATGAATTCGCCCGTTATCAGCTTGGGCAGGTATCGGCGCTTTTGCTCTTCCGTGCCATTGCGCTGGATCTGATTGACGCACAGATTGGAATGCGCACCATAGGACAGCCCCACGGACGCGCTCGCGCGCGAGATCTCCTCCATCGCGACCATGTGCGCCAGGTACCCCATGTCGGCGCCGCCGTAGGTCTGTGCCGCGGTGACGCCCAGCACTCCCAAATCGCCCAATTTGCGCCACAGATCGGGCGGAAAGCGATCGGTGCGATCAATCTGCGCGGCGCGCGGAGCGATCTCACGCTGGGCAAATGCATACACGGTATCGCGCAGTGCATCAATATCGGCGCCTAGATCAAAATCCAATCCTGGCATGTGCATGGGTCTCTCCGGCGGTTGCTAGCTCGCGTTGTGCCGCTCATTGGCGTTTGACCGCTTTAGCGGTTCCGCCCTGCTGCGGTCGCAGCGCCACGCGATGATCCTAACGTCTGATGCGCGATAGAAGCAAACCAGGCATCTGGGCCACGCGGGCACACGGATCGCGCCCGTGGCGTACTACAATCAACGCACCGTGCCCATTGGCCAAGGCAAACGCCGCATGCGCTGCCAGCGGAGGCAGCGCCCCTTGATGCGGCAACGGCAAGCGATCTGCGACGAGCTAATCGACCTGGCTAGAACGTGAAATCATCGACCCGCCTGGTAACCCTCGGACGCGACGTTGCGGGCGATGCGCACTTTGTCAATCCTCCCGTGGTGCGCGGCTCGACCGTGCTTCACAAGGACGTCGCCGATCTGCGTGAACGGGCGCGGCGCGGTGCCCTCGGCGATGAGAGCGGGCCGGTGAGCTACGGGATCCATGGCACACCAACGCATGACGCGTTTTTGCAGGCTATCACGGAACTGGAGGGCGGCTATCGAAGTTGGGCGCTGCCGTCGGGACTTAGTGCCTGCACCGTTGCCATTCTTGCCTTCGTTGCGCATGGCGATCACATTTTGGTGAGCGATTCGGCCTATGGACCGACGCGCGACTTTTGCCTGAATATGTTGCCGCGCTACGGCATCGAGGCGACGTTTTACGATCCGTGCATCGGCTCGGCAATCGAAAAGGAGTTTCGGCCCAACACGCGGGTGCTGTTTTTGGAGTCCCCCGGGTCGCTCACTTTTGAGGTACAAGACCTACCGCTGCTTGCGCAAATCGCGCGAGAACACAACGCCGTATCCGTCATAGACAACACATGGGCCACACCGCTGTATTTACAACCCTTGCAGCACGGCATCGACGTTTGCGTGCACGCGGTGACAAAGTACATCGGCGGGCATGCCGACCTGCTGCTCGGCACCGTCACCAGCAATGAGCAGTGCTGGGCGCCACTGCGCAGATCCGTCCGAGCTTTGGGTCTGACGACCAGTGCCGACGATTGCTGGCTTGCCTTGCGTGGCCTGCGCACCTTGCAAGCGCGGCTGGAGCGGCATCGTGCGACGGCCGAGCGTCTGATCGATTGGCTGCTCGAGCAAGCCGAGGTCGAACGCGTGCTGTACCCGGCGCGGCCGCAGGACCCCGGCCATGCGCTGTGGCGGCGGGACTTTCGTGGCGCCAACGGCGTCTTTGGTGTGTTGCTGCGCTCGAGCGTCCCGATCGATGCAGTGCATGCTTTGGTCGATGGCATGCGACTGTTCGGGCGCGGATACTCCTGGGGAGGATTTGAATCGTTGTTGATACCGTCTTACCCGCAGCGCAAGGTTGCGGCGTTCTCGACAGCCGGCCGTCTGCTGCGCATCTCAGCGGGACTGGAAGATGCGGACGATCTGATTGAGGATCTGCAGCAGGGATTTGCTCGTCTTCGCTCGGCTAGCGGCTAGGAGCTGTTTTGGAGCCTGGTCGCCCACGCGAGGCCCCCGCCGTTGGCGCACTCGCCGGCTTGAAGGTGATCGACCTCTCGCGCGTGCTCGGCGGGCCGTATTGCACCATGATCCTCGCGGACCACGGCGCCGAAGTGATCAAAGTTGAACCGCCCCAGGCCGACGAAACCCGTCAATGGGGACCGCCGTTTCTCACGCGCCCCGATGGCAGCCGCGACGCGAGCTACTTTCTGGGGGTAAACCGGAACAAAAGGTCCATCGCGCTCGATATCAGCCAGCCGCAGGGGCGCGAGGTGCTGCTTCGTCTTCTCGATGGTGCCGATGTTCTGGTGGAGAATTTCAAGACCGGAACCATGGAAAAGTGGGGCTTGGGATATGCGCAGACACTGGTGGCGCGTTTCCCTTCTCTTGTGCACTGTCGGGTGTCCGGCTTCGGCGCCGACGGCCCGCTCGGTGGGCTACCGGGTTACGACGCCATTGTCCAGGCGATGAGCGGTTTGATGAGCATCAACGGGGAGCTCGGTGGTAGCGGACTGCGTCTGGCCACGCCCGTTGTCGACCTCGCCACGGGGCTGTTCTCGGCCGTCGCGGTGCTCATGGCGCTGCAAGAACGAGCGCGCAGCGGCCGAGGCCAGTTTATCGATATGACTTTGTACGATTGCGCTAGCGCGTTGCTGCACCCGCAGGCGGCGAACTACCTGGTAAGCGGCGTGCGCCCGGTGCCGTCGGGCAACGCGCACCCGAACGTTGCACCCTACGATAAGTGGACGACGCGCACGGGCGAGCTGTTCATTGCCGTTGGCAACGATCGACAATTTCGCGATCTTGTGCAGATCCTCGGCGAGCCGCAATTGGCGGTCGACCCGCGCTTTTGTTCCAACGCCGACCGAATGGCCCACCGCGAGGCGCTGCGTCAGGCACTGACGAAGGTTTTTGCCCAGGCCGATGGCAAGGAACTGGCGCAGCATCTGTTGCGTGCCGGTGTTCCCGCGGGTGTGGTGGTGCCAATCGACCAGGCGCTTGCCTCGGAGCACGCACGCTCGCGCGCACTCGTAGTGCAGACCGGCGACGTGCGATCGGTGGCCACGCCAATCAAGTTCTCCCGTACTCCGGCACAAATGCGCTGCCCGCCACCGGTCTTTGCTGCTGATGGGGAAGAGATTTTGCGGGAACACGGCTTTTCAAACGAGGAGATCGAGCAGCTTCTGGACGCCAGAGTGCTGCTGCGCGAGCTTGCACCGCGATCGAGCTAGCTCGATTGGCCGCTTACGCGCCGCAGGCGCTAACCGTTGGCGGGCGTGGTGCGCGGCTTGCGTGCCCGTCGTGCAAAGATCCGATCAAATGCCCAATTGGGCAAAACACGTAGCAAGCGCGCGGCCCACGCCATTTGCCACGGGATGACGACGTGACTGCTGCCGCGCTCGATCGCGCCTACGGCGCGCCGTGCAAAGGCCTCGGGCTCCATGAGAAACGGCATCCAATACCGGTTCAAAGCCGTCATGGGAGTTCGGATAAAGCCCGGAGCGATGGTGACTACCCGGATTCCGCTGCCGTACAGGCCCACGCGCAAGCTCTCGCAATAGGTGATGAGCGCGGCTTTGGAGGCGCAATAGGCCTCGGATCCCGGCATGCCTCGCACGCCCGCAACGCTGGCAATGGCCGCCAAAGTGCCGTGGCCTCGCTTGCGCATTGGGGCAATGAACGGATGAAAGCAGGTGGCCACGGCGTTCAAATTCGTCGCCAGTATGCGGTCAAACACCTCCAGATCCTCGTAGTACTCCGTCTGAACCCCGACGGAAATACCGGCACAGGCAACCACAATGTCGGTTGCGCCACAGCGCTGGTCAAAATCGCGCGCGGCTGCGAGCAACCGGTTGCGATCGGTCACATCCAAGGGGTAGACCTGACAGCGTTGCCCCAACTCGGCGGCAAGCGCCTGCAGCACATCTTCGCGTCGCGCTACAAGCCCAAGGAACGCACCCCGACGCGCAAATTCACGCGCTAGAGCCAAGCCGATACCACTGGAGGCACCGGTCAAAAAGACGTTCATCGCTTTGGTGCACGGCGCGGGGTAGATGCTTGGCTTTGCGCGCGCGTGCTACGAGCGTTTGTGTGTGCGCTCACGGCGCACCCGCTCGATGAGGTAATCCATCACTGAAATCGCGCCCGCGAAACTGTGGCTCTGCACGATCGAGGGCGACGTCAGAAAGCGCCCGTCGATGGCAATCGTGGGCGTGCCGTCGATGGCGTAGGCTGGGACCATCAGGCGCGCGCGGTTGACCAGCCCGGCGACCGAAAAGGAGTCGTACGCCGCAAGCCATTTGTCGCGCGCAATTCCGTTACTGGCCATGAAATCGGCAATTTCGTCCCGGTCAAGCAGGCGCAGGTGCCGCTGGTGATAGGCATCGAACACCTTAACGTGCATGTCCTCGACACGGTTGAGCGCCTGCAGCGCATAAAAGATTTTCGAGTGGGCTTCGCGTGCCGCATCAAAGGCGACGGGCACGTGCTTATAGGCCACGTCGGAGGCTTGCCGCTTGCGCCATGCTTCTAGATCGGGCAAGAAGGAGTAGCAATGCGGACAGCCGTACCAAAAAAAATCGAGCACTTCGATCTTGCCGGGCGAATCGGTAGGCTGCGGATTGTTCAAGACGATGTAATCGGTTCCCTCCCGGGGGGCCGGGGAAACCTGGGCCATGACTGCCGAAGCGGTCAATAAGGCAGGGACAGCGCCTAGCGCGAGCAGGAACTCGCGTCGCTGGGAAGAGCTGAGCATGCGTTTCCTCGTCTGAGATACAAGCGGTTCGTTTGGCAAAGACGACAACGATACGCGAAGCTGGTTTGCTCTAGCGTACGTGTACCAGCTGCGCATCCATGCCGTTATCCGACAGGGTGCGCCGAATTCCGGCCACGTCGTCGAGCTGACCGTAGGGGCCCAGCCGCACTCGGTACAGGGTTACGCCCTCGGCCGTGACAGCAAATACCTTGCCATCCAGACCGAGCAGCGCCAGATGCGCCCGCACGGCGTCTGCATCGTCGGGACTATGAAAAGCGCCAACTTGCAACATTACGCGTGTGCCTGTCTCGCTCGCTGCCTCGGGCGGAGCTGCCGCCCCGGAGGAAGATGTCAGCGGCGCGGCCGACTCTGGCGCGGCACCAAGGGTTGGGGCAACGTTTGGCCCCTGGTTAGAGTTGCTCGAAGCGGCGGCACCGTTTGCGGTTTCAGGCTGCGCAGAAGGAATCTGCGGCGAAAACAAGGGTCGATTGGGGTCTATCGACTCGGGTGTCACATTTTCCGTAGCCTGCTGGACCTTGTTGACGAAGGGCACCGGGGCGTGTGTAAGGTACAGCGCGATGACCACAGAAATTCCCAGACCGCTTACCAGTCCGGCAAGAAAGCTCATTAGGCTGACAGGTTGGCGCTCGATCGTCATCGCATCACATCCGATCGGGCGCAGACACACCGATCAGGGCCAATCCGTTGCGAAGAACCTGTCGTGTTGCCAAAAGAAGAGCCAAGCGCGCAGCGCGCAAGGCCGGATCGTCTACCAAGATTCGCTCCGCGTTGTAGTAGGCGTGCAGGTCGGCGGCCAGTTCCCGCAGATAAAAGGCCACTTGATGCGGCGCTAGCTCCAATGCAGCCTGGCGCAAAGTATCCGGATATTCGGCCAGACGCGCCAACAAGGCAAGTTCGCGTGCTGACACCAGCGGCCCGTGATCGACGCTCATAGCCGCGGTCTCATCAAAGCTTGCGCCGAATTGCTCGGTCGCCTGGGCCTGCACCGAGCAGATGCGTGCATGGGCGTACTGCACATAGTAAACGGGATTATCTTCGGAGTGCGACAGTGCCAGGTCGATGTCGAAGGAAAACTCCGAGTCCGACTTGCGCGAGACCAGAAAAAAACGCGTGGCATCGCAACCGACCCAGTCGACCAGATCGCGCAGGGCAACGTACGTTCCTGCCCGCTTGGACATCTTGACCTCTTCGCCTGCGCGCATGACGCGCACCATCTTGTGCAACAGGTATTCGGGGTACCGCAGCGGAATCTGCAATCCCAGGCTCTGCGCGAGGATCTGCAGTCCTGCGCGTACGCGCGCCACGGTGCCATGGTGGTCTGCCCCTTGTATGTTGATGGCACGCGTGAAGCCACGTTCGAACTTGGTCAGGTGGTAGGCGACGTCGGGCACGAAATAGGTGTAACTGCCGTCGGATTTGCGCACGACCCGGTCCTTGTCGTCGCGCAGCCCGCCGTTTTCTTCCTCGGCGGGGGCCTGCGTCGTTCGCAACCACAAGGCGCCATCGGACGTAAAGGTCAGGCCCGATTGCACCAGAGCCTGGACCGTTGCTTCGACGCTGCCATCTTCGTACAGGGAAGACTCCAAGTAAAAATTATCAAAGCGAACGCCAATCGCCTCTAGGTCCAGGTCCTGCTGGTGGCGCAGGCAGGCCACGGCGAAACGACGCACGGCCTGCGCATCGTCGGGGTCTGCGCTGGCGGTCACTTGTGCGCCGTCGCGAGCGCGTACGCTTGCACCCGCGAGGAACTCGCGCGCGATGTCCACGATGTAATCGCCCTGATAGCCGATCTGGGATTGGTCGACTGCAGCCCCCCGCAATTGGCGCGCGCGTGCCTGCACCGAGGCCGTGAGCTGTTCGATCTGTGCCCCGGCGTCGTTGTAATAAAACTCGCGTTGCACGTTCCAGCCGCGCGCTGCCAGGACATTAGCGAGGGTGTCACCTAGAGCGGCTTGCCGAGCGTGCCCAAGGTGCAGGGGCCCGGTCGGATTCGCCGAGACGAATTCGATCAGAACGGGCCGGTTGGCGCCCTCCTCGCCACAGCCAAAGGCGTGGCCGAACCGCAGCACCTCACCGAGAACCTGTTGCTTAAACGCGTGGCTCAGTCGCAAATTCAAAAAACCCGGCCCAGCTACTTCGATCGACTCGATCCAGCGGCGCGCGCGCTCGTCGGCGCGCAGCGCCTGAGCAAGCTCGGTTGCGATGCCCCGCGCCGGTCGCCCAAGCTGGCGCGCAAGGTGCATCGCTACCGCGCACGAAAGATCGCCGTGCGCGGCTATTTTCGGCCGTTGCAGCTCAACTAGCGGGGGAGCGGCGCACAGTGTTGCAAGCGCTTCGCGAATCAGGTCCGCCAGCGCCTGCCGCTGTTCGGCGAGCATGAAAGGAACGTTCCAAAGAATAAGCAACTTGATAGTCTACCGTAGGCCGTCTTGCGCGAGGACGAGCCAGCCAGTTCGATCCTTACTCAAACTCTTGCCAGGCGCGGCAGGCGAAACAGGGGCTGATAGCGCCCCGTCGGCAGCTCGCGCGTATTGCGCAGGGTGGGCCGAAAATAGGCACCCAAGGCGGTGGGCAGCGGATCATCGAGCAGGCCGATCTGGTGCAACACATCGACCGTTGTTATGTGTAGTGCCGAGGCTTCCCCGCCAGCGATTCGAATGGCAATGCCCAGGCCATGGCTGCGAGCGCCAATCATCTGCAAGCCATCAGCGCCAATTTTGCTCACCCAGCTGCCGGCCCCGGTGCGCATGATTGCAAGGTCCATACGCGCTGTGCCCGAAACCAGATCGGGGTGGCGCGTCATCGCAAAATACAGCGCCCGCAGCGCCGGTGCCGCATCGCATGCGATGCGGCAATACGCGTGGGCAAGGCGCTTGAGGGGCAGAGCAAAATTTGGCGCACTGCAGCCGTCCCTGCCAGCAACGAGAGTGCGTTCCGGACAAAACGATTGCACGATGTTGCGCACATGCACCTGCACCGGTGCTTCCAGGTCCAGATAGTTGTCCAGGCGGTGGCCGTGGAGCCGGCAATAGGCAAGAAACCCCGCGTGTTTGCCCGAGCAGTTGTGATGCAGTGGGCTGATGCAAAATTGCGCGGAGGGTGTTGTTCCCGTAGCCGCGAAGTAGCGTGGCAGGTGACAGCCGCACTGCAGGTCGCGCGCCTGCGCCCCGATGCGCTCGAGCATCGATTGCACGATGCCCACATGGACAGTTTCGCCGCTGTGGCTGGAACACATCAGCGCAAGTTCCTGCGAACCGAATCCAAATCGCGCCAGCCCGCCGTCCTCGACAAAGGCAAGCGCCTGCAATGGTTTGAGGGTCGAGCGGGAGAAATTCATTGCGCTCGCGTCGCCCACGGCAGCCAGCACTTGGCCGTCGGGGTCGACAATGGCTATCGAGCCAAAGTACACGCACTCGATCGCCTCGCAACCCCCGATGCCGCGGGTCGAGGCCAGCAAAGGTACATGCGCCGGAAAATTACTGCTCGTGTCGCTTGTCGCGTTCAATCAAAGCGTAGGCCGAGTGATTGTGGATCGACTCGAAGTTTTCCGTCTCAACCCGATACGCAAGCACGCGCGGGTCCTGCTCCAGATGCAAAGCGATATCGCGAACCGTGTCCTCGACGAATTTCGGGTGATCGAACGCGCGCTCAGTCACAAATTTCTCGTCTGGGCGCTTTAGTACGGCCCATAGCTCGCACGAGGCCGCCTCTTCGGCGATGCGCACTTGCGACTCGATGCTCAGCGCTTCGGCCAACTCGAGTTCGATGGTGATATGCGAGCGCTGGTTGTGCGCCCCATATTCCGACACTTCTTTGCTGCACGGACACAAACTGGTCACTGGCACCACGACCTTCTGGCGCACCCGCACTTGGCCAGAGCGCATCGACGCGCTGAACCCGACCTCATAGTCCATCAGGCTGCGAGCGCCAGAGACGGGAGCCGTTTTGGCAATGAAGTACGGAAAGTGGATGCTGATGGAGCCCTCCTGTGCGCCCAGGTGGGCCAGCATCCGCGTGAGCAAGCCGGGCAGCGTAGTAAGCGAAAGCGGATCGCGATGCTCGTGCAGCACCTCAACGAAGCGCGACATATGCGTGCCCTTGCGCTCGCCCGGCAAGGACACATCCATTTCGATGGACGCCACCGTGGTAACCGTACCGTGCGTCGTGCGTATGGGCAGCGGATAGCGCAGGGCGCGCACACCAACGCGGGAGATCGCAATGTCTCGCCCATCGGCTGTGGACTGCACGTCCGGTAGCAATGCTTGGTCTGGTGCATTCATAAGCTTGTCCGTGCTCATGGCGCCGCTTCTCGGAGCCGCGTGACGGCAACCCGGGTGAAAAAAGCCGCACCCGGGCATGTAATCCGACAAATTTCGTGGGGAAATGGGGACCGCAGTCCCCCACGCAGTTTGCCCGAGCTAGGGCCTGCGTGCAAACCGCGCGGGGGGCCTCCCAAGGTCAGGGCACCCTGCCTGTAGTGGACAAGAACGGCCGCTTGCACTAGAAAGCGAGGCAAGTCCCGGCCGCGCAAGGGCTTTTGCGCTCTGGGCGATCATGCCCAGGCTGGCACACAGCGGGCACTTCCGAGGGTCAATACGTGGATTTGAGCGACGGAAACGGCTTTGGGGTAAAGGCTTGTAGATCTTTGCCGATCTCCCATTTGTCTACGACAAATTTGCGATGATGCCCACTATGTGGTTTTTCATGAAGCAGTTCCTGCCAAAGTCGCGCCGCGCTTTGTCTGCAGTTTTCCGCTTGCCGCAGCTGGCAAAGGGCTGCCAGTGCGCAAGGGTGACCAAATGAACATCGCCGCAGTAGAGCGCGACACCGGATTGTCAAAGGACACGCTGCGGGTTTGGGAGCGCCGCTACGGTTTTCCTGCACCCGTTCGCGACGCTGCGGGCCAACGGGTATACACCGCCGAAGATGTTGAGAAGTTGCGCCTGGCAAAGCGCCTGCTCGACTATGGCTACCGCCCTGGCAAGATTCTGTCGTACCGTCCCGAACACTTGATGCAGCTTGTGCACGCGGCAACCCCCGCGCTGGTACGACGCCAAGATGCCGTGCACGATGGCGCCGAGGTCGAGGCGTTCTTGGAGTTGCTGCGCACGCACCGGATCGAGGAGTTGCGGCGCCAACTTTCACAGTCCCTGCTGCGCTTAGGTCTTGCGCAGTTCGTCTCGGGAGTGGTGGCGGCGCTCAACGCCCGGGTGGGCGACGCCTGGGCCCGTGGAAAGCTCGAGGTATTTGAAGAGCATCTGTATACAGAGTCGATTCAGCTAATTTTGCGCAACGCCATCAGCGGCATTCCACGGCCAGGCGTCGATCCACCCTTAGTGCTACTGACAACCTTTCCGCGAGAATCGCACGGCCTTGGGTTGCTCATGGCCGAGGCGTTCTTTGCCCTGGAGGGTTGCCGTTGCATCTCGCTGGGCGTACAAACGCCGGTGCCCGATATTGTGCGGGCGGCGCAGATTCAAAAGGTCGACATTGTCGCCCTGTCCTTCAGTGACTCGGTCAATGCCAACCAAGCCCTTGGCGGTATTGCGGAACTGCGATCGCAGTTGCCATCGAGTTTCGAGATCTGGGTAGGCGGAAATTGCTCGATACTGGACCGGCGCTCCCTTGACGGCGTCACCCGCCTGCGTCTGCTCACCGACATCGGTCCTGCACTGGGTCGCTGGCGAAAGAATCATCGGCCCGGCTGATTTGACCGCGCCATTGCATCCGAACTAGCTGCGCGGGGTACCGGACGCCTTGGTTTTGGGTTGGGGCTTTGCCGAATTTGGTGGGACTTCGCCGGCCGAAGATGCGTCTTCGCGCCCAGCGCTTTGGGCCGAGGTTGCGCTCGCAACTTGTGCCGCCGCGCTGGCGGCCATTTGCGCGAACTGCTGTTGCAACGCGGCCCACCACATTGCCGGCTGAAACGTCGGCGCCTCGGGCGCAGCGGTGCCCGAGGACTTTGCCGAGCTTGGGCCGCCCGCGGCGGGCGCCGCGCTCGGTGTCCCCATCGCTTGCCAGGCCATCAAGCTACTGCGCTGCATCTCCAGGCCCTGTATGGTGGTACGCAATAGGTTCAGATTCAAATTGAGCCACTGCTCGACACTGCGCAGATCGCTGATGCGCTTTTCTAGTTCCTTGACATCCAGCGTGGGCATCATCATCGAAGGCAGCGCGCCGGCTCCTGCGCGCGCCCCCGCAGAAGCCTCGGGCGAACCACTCCAAAGCTGATTAAACCAGCGTACGGCGTCCTGGAAGTTTCCCGCCAAGGCATCGGGCAATGGCATTCCGGTGGACTTGCTAGCGTCGGTCATGGCGGATCCGCGAGTTACATACGCAAGAGTATCTTATCGCAACCATCGAAGAAGCAAGGGCCGGCGCCTGCCGCCAGGCACTTCATCATGTCATTTCTTGATCTTCGTAAAAGTACAGCAATCTTGTTTGCCGCTTTGGCGCTGGCTGCGGCGGCGAGCCCGTCGAAAGCGGTTAACGACTCCGACGGGCACACCGCGCCTGCCGTAGCGCCAGTGCTGCCGGCGTCAGCCGACCTGGGCTACCGCACGACCGCAACGATGAAGCTGATGGGCTTGCCCGTTACCTTGCACGGGCGAACCACAATTCGATGGCGCCTCGAGGGCGCGCACTACGAGACCCGACTACATATTGATACGGGTGGCTTTGACCAATTCTCGCGCGGACAGCTGGCCGCCGACGGCGCTTTGCAACCACAGCGTTACGAAGAAAAGCGCCCGTTTCACGAGCCCGATTACGTGGACATCGATTGGGCGCACGGTCGCATCCAATACGGCGCATCCGCGCCTACGCAAGCACCCGCTGCCGGCGCGCAAGACCGTCTGAGTCTGATATTTGAACTATCGCGCCAGCTGCAGAGCTTTTCGGAGCGATTCGTATCGGGCAGCGTGCATACCGCTGCCCTAATTGGTACGCACGACATAGATGTCTGGCGCATCGTCTGCGAGGACGAAAAATCGGTCGACACCGGCAAAGGTTCGATGCGTGCGGTGCGTTTTTCCGCACGTCGAAGCGTCGGCAGCCTCGAAGAGACGATGGATATTTGGTTGGGCGCTGATCTGCGCTGGATGCCGATCCGCATCCACATCGTTGATCGCAAAGGATCCATCATCGACTCGGTGCTGGAAGATGCCGTAGTGCCCTGAGAGCTGGTACCGCTGCGGCCCCAGCGGCGCTGTCAACGCACCAACACGTTGCTAAACTGCCACGGGTCCTCAAAGTCCACCGGCTCGGCAAACAGACGTTGTCGCCCTTGCACCGGTGTCCAATCGCTCCAGACGCCAATCATGGTGCCAAGGTACGGGCGTGCGAGCTGCAAAACGCGCTCGAAATCCATGTTGTCCGGCTCGACGACCCCGCGCTGGTCATTTTCAATGGCCCAGATCATTCCCGCCAGCACACCGGCTGCCGTCTGCAGGGTTGTCGCGTTGTTGTACGGCGCAAACTTTCGGGCTAAAGCGATATCCAGGCGCGAGCCGTACCAGTACACCCCTCGGGGGTTGCCGCACAGCAGTACGCCAAGCTCGTCCATTCCCTCCGTGATTTCCTCGCGCATCAGGCGCCTGCGCTCTTGCAGGCGATAGTCCCTGCCGCGGTATTCATCGATCGACAAGATGGCGTCGCCACAAGGGTAGTAGGCGTAGTGCACGGTGGGACGGTACAGAGTCTTCGGGCCCTCAGATAAGGTCAGAAAGTTCGCAATCGAGATCGACTCGGCGTGTGTCACCAAGAACCCATGGTAGGGGCCGCGCAGCGGCGTCCAGCTGCGCACCCGTGTGGCAATACCGGGACGCTCCAGATAAATGGCCGCTCGGCAACCTTGAGTGTGCTCACGTCCGGCGGCAGGCAGCGCTCGCTCGTGGGTCCCCCAACCCAGTTCGGCGGGCTGGGTGCCTTCGCCCATAAACGCTTCCGCGGACCACGTGTTGACGAACTCGCCCGGCCGCTTGGGCGAGGCGCCAATCTGCGTGTCGCACTCGGCAACATGGATCGCCTTGACCTGCAGTTGCATCGCCAGCCGAGCCCATTGTTCGCGTGTCGCGGGGACGTGAACTTCGGCGCCCGTGGCTTGCGCCATGTCCAGCAACGCGCGCTTGGTGAAATGCGAAATCAGTCCGGGATTGACGCCGTGGGTGACGATCGCCGTCGGGCGCTGGGGCCAGTTGCCTTGATTTACCGCCAGGGCCTGCTCGCGCAGCCAGTAATTGGTTCTTTCGCCTGCTGGCAAGCTGGCATCCAGATGCCCGCCGCTCCACGGTTCGATACAGGAGTCTAGATACAGGGCGCCAATCTCGTGGCACAGCTCGATCAGTGCCACCGAGGAGACGTCCACGGACAGATTGAGCAGAAAATCGCCCTTGGTCATCACGGAGGCAAGGCGCTCGCGATAGTTTTCGGCGGTGAGCGCCTCAGCCCGATAATCGTGCACTCCGCATCCGCGCGCCACCGCTCGTCCCGATTCCTCGGCGGTAAAAATCGAGATCCGCTCCCCTTCAATATCGATGTGACGCAAAATCAAGGGCAGCACGCCTTGTCCGACGCTGCCCAGGCCAACGATCACGAGCCGTCCGCGCAGCGATGCCAGCGTCTGTTTTCTTGCCAAATCGACTCCTTGGTTTTGTCGGCACGCGCGCAAAGGACCGCGCGCTTAAAAAGCGCGCGCAGCTTATACCGCAGTGCGCTCGCGGTGTCCGCCCTGACTGTGTCGTTAACGCAAATTTACGTTCGGCCGTGCGCTACATCAAGCATTTTTGAACGCCACCGGGCCACCTCGGGACGCGCCCGCCAGGTGAGACCGCGCTCGCCGGGGTTGTTATCATCTTCGCGACCTGATTGGCACACGTTGGTGAGGCCCGATGCGTCGGATCGCCATCCGCTCGATTCTTTTTGACCGCGGAAAGCTAATCGCGTCGTTGCTTGGCGTGGCGCTGGCCTCGACGCTCGGATTCGTGCAAATCGGACTGTATGAGGGTTTTGTGCGCAGCTCCTCGACGGTCATCGATCACGTGGGCGGCGACATGTGGGTAATGCCGCGCGGTCTTAACGTCATCGACTATTCGCAGATCGTTTCGGCCGGACCGCGCAATCTCTTGCGCTCGCATCCTTGCGTGGCCGACGTGCGCGGCTTGCTGTACGGCTTTTCTTGGATCCAGCGCCCCAGCGGCATTCGCTCAACGGCGATCGTGGTGGCCGTCGAGCCACGCTCCGGGCGGCAGATTCCGTGGGGCGACATTCTCGGCGACGTTGCGGATTTGAACGAACCGCTTCGAGTGAGCGTCGATCGCACTGACCTGGAAAAGCTCGAGTTACCTTCTTATCCGCTGGGCAAAACTTTCGAGATCAACAGTCTGAAGGTAACCGTTAGCGCGGTAACCGACGGGATCCGCTCCTTCACGCTCAATCCTTATATTTTCACTTCGATGACCAACGGCCGCCGGCTCCTGGGATTGTCGGAAAACGAGGTGATGTACTACGTCATCGATCTGGCGGATCCGCGCTGTGCTGCAAACCTCGTGCAGTGGATGAAGCGCTACCCGGACATCGAAATCATCGACTCAGCGACCTGGAGCCGCGAAACCCAGGACTACTGGGTCGGTGGCTCGGGCGCTGGCGCGGCACTTGCCTTTACCGCGATTTTGGGACTATTTGTCGGCGGGGTGATCGTCGGCCAGACGCTGTACTCCATGGCCAAAGAACACCTGCTCGAGCTGGCCACGCTCAAAGCCGTCGGTGCGCGGCCAATGGAGCTGGCCGGTTTTGTGCTTTGGCAAGTCGCGTTCCTTGCCAGCGCAGGAGTGCTGTCCGGTTTTGTGCTCGCGCTGATACTGCGGCGCGTGCTCTCGCACGTGGGGCTCAGCGTTGTGGTGTCCGCGGGCACCGCGAGTTTAAGCATTGTGGCCACGTTGATCATGTGCCTTCTTGCCAGTGTCACGAGCCTTTCGGCCGTATTCAGGGTCGAAGCGGCAAAAGTACTGCGTTGACCATGGATACGACGCAAACTGCGGGTCAACAAGGCACAATCCTTGCTCGAGCGCTGGGCGTGAACAAGACCTTTCGTTCCGGTACGATCGAAGTAATGGTCCTGCGCGACGTCGCGCTGCAAGTGCGAACCGGCGAGCTTGTTCTGTTGATGGGACCGTCGGGTTCGGGCAAAACAACGCTGCTGTGCGTGCTCTCCGGTCTTTTGCGCCCGAGTGCCGGCGATGTCGATTTGTGCGGCGTGCCCATTTCACGGCTGCCCGAGCGCGCCGCTGCAGAAGTGCGCCGACACAACGTCGGCTTCGTATTTCAAACATACAATCTGTTTCCCGCGCTTAGCGCGCTGGACAATGTTGCCGAGGTGCTGGCGCTAAAGGGCATGCCCCGTGAGCAGGCGCGCGCCGTCGCCGGTGTTTCGCTCGCCGGTGTCGGTCTTGGCGCACGACTCGACCACCGGCCGGGCGAGCTTTCTGGCGGCGAGCGCCAGCGCGTGGCCATCGCGCGCGCACTGGCTGGTGACCCCACCCTGATATTCGGCGATGAGCCCACAGCGTCGCTCGATCGACACACGGGTCTGGAGATCGTCGCTCTGCTTAAGGAGCAGGTAAATCCGCGCCGCGGCGTGCTGCTGGTCACCCATGATGCGCGCTTGCTGCAATTTGCCGATCGCGTGATCGAGATCGACGACGGTCGCATCGTGCGTGACGAATCGATGCACCACCTGCCGGCCGCATCTGCGGTGCCCACACAATGATGAAGTACCGGTCAGTTTTCGCTTGGAGCGCCATTGCTGTGCTGACCGCGAGTGCGCTGCTGTTGGCGCTGGCGTGGCGCAGCCCGGTGCCCGAGGCGCGCACTGCGCCGATGGAGTCTTTCGCGCGACGCGTTGTTGCCCAGGCGCAAATCGTTCCGATCGATGGCGTAATCGAAGTGCGACCGCTGGCCGAGGGCAAGGTGCTGCGCGTGTTGGTAAAAGCCGGCGACCGGGTAAGTGCGCAGCAGCTGCTGGCAGAAATTGAAAGCGACCTGCCGTCGGCAACGGTTCGGCAGCGCCGCGCGGATGTGCGCAGCGCCGAGCAGCGGTTGAGTTTGACTCGCGAAGGCTTGCGTCCCGAAGAGCAGGCGGCCCTGAGGGCGGCGGCCGAGGCCGCACGCCACGAAGCCGATCTGGCGCGCGATCGCGCGCAGCGCCAGCACGAGCTGGTGGCAAGGGGTTTTGTTTCCGAGCAATCCGTGATTGAAGCCGACGACAACCTGGCGGCAGCTGAGGCGCGCGCACGCGAGGCGCAAATGCGCGCCCAAGCGGCCGTAGCCGGCGGACGCCAGGCCGAGGTGGTGGCCGCGCAAGAAGAGATGACCTCGGCCGGTGCGGCACTCGATCAGGGCCAGGTGGTGTTGTCGCGTACGCGGATTCTGGCCCCAATTGGCGGCGTTGTAATGACCCGAAACGTCAATCCGGGCGACATTATCGGCTCCAACATCAGCGCGCCAACCTTGTTTCGCATCGTCGATCCGGCGCACATCGAGGTGCGTCTGGAAGTCGAGGAGCTGCTCGCACCGCGCCTGCAAATCGGGTTGCCCGTGCGCTTTGTGCTGCCCAGCACACAAACCATCGTTGGGCACGGCAAGGTCACGCGAATTGCGCCCCAGGTCGAAAAGCGCAGCATTGGGGCTGACGACGCCCGCATCCGTGCCGATAGCATGGTTTTGCCGGCCTGGAGCGACTTCATCGCCGAGCCGGGCACTGAGCCTTTGCCGGTGAACTATCGACTGGAAGCCTGGATCGAACAACGCGACCGCGAGCCCGCGGCCGCAGCTTCGCCCAGCCGCTCAGCCGCTAAAGGTTCGCCTTAGCCTTGGGCCGATACCGGTTCGCTCGCCACGTGCCGCACCGCTGGCCATTGAGCACGCCATTTCTCGAGCTGCGGGCGCATGCGCTCGACGCTTTGCTGCTTCACATGTCCGAAGCCGCGGATTTCATCGGGAAAGCTTGCCATGCGCACCGCAAGGGCGAGCGTATCTGCGTCCACGCGTGGCAGGATCTGTTCGATCAAGCTCTCGTAATCGCGCAGCAGCTCGCGCTCTAGACGCCGCTCCGGCGAGCGGGCAAACGCATCGAGCATCGTGCCGCGCAAAAAGCGTAGCCGGGCCAGGACAGCAAACACGGCGCCAAGCCAGGGGCCAAAGCGCATTTTGCGCGGGTGCCCAGTGAGCGGATCGCGCCTGGCCAGCAGCGGTGGCGCCAGATAGTAGTTCACGCGATAACTGCCGGCAAAGGAATCGGCAATGCGGGCGCGAAATTGCGGGTCGCGATGCAGACGCGCAACTTCATACTCGTCCTTTACCGCAAGCAACTTGAAATAGTTTCGCGCCACGGCCTCGGCCAGCCGGGTGCTGCCAGGCGCGGCGGCACGCTCGACCTGAACGACTTGCCCCACCAGCTGCTCGTATCGCTGGGCCAGTCCCCGATTTTGGTAGGACACCAAGAATTTCGAACGCACTGCGACGATATCCTCAAGGGTTTTTGTCGGCAGTTGGTCCGTCGGATCATGAGCACTCATGGCGCTAGCGGCTTGCTGCACGGCGAGCGGGTCGTGCGCCGCTGCCCGACCCCACTCGAAGGCGCGCTTGTTGGCCTCGACCGCGGCGCCATTTAGCTCGATCGCTCGCACCAGACTTTCGTGGCGCAGCGGCAGCCAGCCCTTTTGCCAGGCGGCGCCTAAAAGCAAGGGGTTGGCGTAGATCGAATCGCCCAGCAGACGCGTCGCCAGAAACTGGGCGTCGATCTGTGCGATATCGGCGTCCTCCTGAACCGCAGCGCGTAGCTGCTCAAGAATATTTGCCGCGGGGAATTGCCACTCGCGATTACGCACGAATTCCGCCGTCGGTGCCTGCGAGCTGCTTAACAGGGCCCGCGTGCGTCCGCGCCGGAACTTGGCAAGCACCTCGGCACCGCCGCTGACAATCAGGTCGCAGCCCAGCAGCAAATCGGCGTCGCCCATCGCAATACGCGTCGCAAACAACTGCTCGGGCAACGCCGCGATCTGGATGTGCGAATGCACCGCGCCGCCTTTTTGCGCAAGCCCCGCCACGTCGAGCACGGAGATGCCACGACTTTCGATGTGCGCGGCCATTCCAACCAGCTGACCAATGGTCACGACCCCGGTGCCGCCAATGCCGGCTACCAAAATGCCGTAGGGCCGATCGTCGCGCAGCTCCACGGGCACGGGCCAGGGCACTTGCGGGGGCCACGTTTGGCTGGTGGCCGGGCGGCGCAGCCCTGCACCCTCGATGGTCACAAAACTGGGACAAAAGCCGTTCAGACACGAAAAGTCTTTATTGCAGCTCGACTGATTGATCCGCCGCTTGCGGCCGAACTCCGTTTCAACGGGCTCAACCGACAGGCAGTTCGACGCCACGCTGCAGTCGCCGCAGCCTTCGCAGACCAGTTCGTTGATGACGGCGTGGCGCGCCGGATCCGGGGCCGTGCCGCGCTTGCGCCGGCGGCGCAGCTCGGCAGCACAGGTCTGATCGAAAATTAGCGCGGAGACATCGTTGTACTCACGCAGCTCGCGCTGAACGGCATCCAGACTCTCGCGGGGTGCGACTTGCACCCCGGGCGCAAAATCGTCGCCTCGCGCGTACTTATGCGGATCTTGCGTGATCACGACGATGCGCCGCACGCCATCGGCCGCAAGTTGGCGCGTGATCTGCGGCACGGTGAGCACCCCATCGATCGGCTGGCCGCCGGTCATCGCGACCGCATCGTTAAACAAAATCTTGTAAGTGATCGCGACCTTGGCGGCGACCGCCGCGCGTATGGCCAGGCTGCCCGAATGAAAGTAGGTGCCGTCGCCTAGATTGGCAAAGATGTGCCGCTCGCTGGTGAAGGGGGCGTGCCCGATCCAGGTCGCTCCTTCACCGCCCATGTGGGTACAGGTCGCAGTGCTGCGATTCATCCACGTTGCCATGTAATGGCAGCCGATGCCTGCCACGGCCCGCGAGCCCTCGGGTACCTGCGTCGAGCTGTTGTGCGGGCAACCGGAACAAAAGTACGGGGTACGCTCGGTGATCACGCGCGGCACCGCCAGATCGCGCTCCTTGGCTTCGATGACTGCCATGCGCGCGTCGATGCGTGCGCGCACGTCAGGCGGCAGCTCGAGTTTGCGCAGGCGTGCCGCAATCGCTTTGGCGACGATCGCCGGCGAAAATTCATAGTGCGCCGGCAGTATCCAGTTACCTTGCGGTACCGCCCACTCGCCACCATCCTTCTCGTCGAATTTGCCAATGACGCGCGGAATCTTCTTGCCGCTACCGATCCATTGGAACAGCTCTTCTTTGAGTTGATACTCGATGACCTGGCGCTTTTCTTCGATCACCATAATTTCTGTCAAACCCTCGGCGAACTCGCCGATGGATTGCGCTTCCAGAGGCCAGACCATCGCACACTTGAACAGGCGGATGCCGATCTGACGACACGTGGCTTCATCCAAACCCAGATCAGTAAGCGCCTGGCGAGTGTCGCCGTAGGCCTTGCCGCTGGCGACAATGCCAAAGCGGGCGTGGGGTGAATCGATTACGGTGGCGTTTAGTCGGTTGGCACGGCAATATGCCAGGGCGGCGTAGAGCTTGTAATCGAGCAGCCGTGCTTCCAGCTGCAACGGGGCGTCGGGCCAGCGGATGTTCAGTCCGCCAGCGGGCATAACGAAGTCCCGCGGCAGGCGGGCCACGACGCGTTGCGGATCCACGTCGACGGTTGCCGAGGCTTCTATGACTTCCGTGACACACTTAAGTGCGACCCACACACCGGCATAACGGCTCATCGCATAGCCGTGTACTCCCAGGTCCAGGTACTCCTGCACCGAGGCCGGAAAGAGCACGGGGATCATGCAGGCTTTCAGGACGTGGTCGGATTGATGCGGCATGGTCGAACTTTTGGCGCCATGGTCATCGCCGCACGCAACGATCACGCCGCCCAGCGGACTTGTGCCTGCGGCATTGGCGTGCTTGAACACGTCGCCGCAGCGGTCCACGCCAGGGCCTTTTCCGTACCACATGCCAAAGACGCCGTCATAACGCGCCCCGGCGAACATGTTCACCTGCTGCGTTCCCCATACCGAGGTCGCGGCCAGGTCTTCATTGACCCCGGGCTGAAAGCGGACATGATGGCGCTCTAGATGCGCTTTGGCGCGCCATGCCGTCTGGTCTACGGCTCCCAGCGGTGATCCGCGGTAGCCACTGAGAAAGCCGGCGGTGTTGTGGCCCGCAAGAGCGTCGCGCTGACGCTGCAGAATTAACAGGCGCACCAGCGCTTGCGTGCCGTTCAGATATACGCGGCCCCGGTCAACCGTCCACTTGTCATCCAGGGAGACGCTGGCCAAGGCTTTGCGGACCGCATCCGGTAACGGAGCATTCATCGAAATAGCCTGCGCCTAAATAAGCATTTGCGATTTGTGGAAAAACGCCGGGGAGTTGGGCACTAACCGCATCGACCGCAGCTTCAGATCAGGAT
>CAZSOI010000026.1:0-11755 GCA_964608115.1 uncultured Burkholderiaceae bacterium
TACTGGATCTACCAACTGGTCAGGGCTTGTTGATCAGGCCGCGCCCCTGAGAGTACAAAGGCCAACATCCGGAACTGTCGGCGTGGCGCGAACATCGTCTTGACGGCTTGATTGCGATCAGGCTCCGAGTTCGCGGCCAGCAGCCTGTGTCTTCGCTTTCCAGCTTGCTGAATTTAATAGAGACCGCCAGATTTGCTTTCGGCCTCCCCGGAACCGAGACACCCAATTTGATCATTTTGACGTCGCAAGATAGAGAAGAGTAGATCTCCTCTTGGGGGCTGCGCCCAACTCGGGGCACCGACTTGAACGCGCCCTGGCACAATTTTCCTCTTCTTAGCTATTGCCGTTCGAGGTGCGCCTCTTCTTAAGTCCCCCGCAACGTCATAACCGCGAAGTCCATAGCCCGCATTTTCAGAGAAGCGGATCCCGCAACGACCTGGCCGCGATCTGTTCAGGCCTTCTTCGAATTCAGAATTTGCGCTGAATGACTAACACGAACGAACCATGCAGGCGTGGCAACCACCGTCCGGTGTACGCCAGAATCCTCGATTTCAATCGGTACCCTGGACGATAATCATAAAACGTGAAAAAACCGCCAGCAATAATCGTTGCCCCACACCGTTCGCACAACGCAGCGAAATTTTCCGGAAAGAAAGCCCCGACATGGTCGTAGTACACGGCGGGGGCACGCCCCAAGAAGGCCCGCACCACATCCATTAGGTATGTTGGGTTCGGCGTCGTTAGGACGATTTCTCCGCCATCTACCAGATGATCGAGCAAATTGCGAAACGCTTGGCCGGCAGCCTCCACGTGTTCGAGCACTTCGCTGATTACGATTACGTCGAAGCGCTCCGCCAACCGCATCGTCACACAATCGGCCTCAACTAAATTGGCGACCCCTCGCTGCCGCGCGAACGCGACGCTTTCCGAGTCGATATCGACACCAATTAGCTTTGCCGCGATCGAACCCAGCCGGTGGTGAAGCCACTGGTTAAGGTTATCATCAAAGTAACGCTCGACATTGCCGGCCGCACCGACATTCAGGACCTGCTTGCCCTGACACCGGCGAAGGATATATTCGACTACATCGTTCAGGTGATGCATCGAGACCGGAACACGCGCGACACCTTCACGCTGCACGAATTTCCTCCCCTTGGTGCCCCAGTCAAAGCCGTGGCGATGCTCGTTGATCGGTTCCGCGGAAGTGCAGCTTCCACCAACTGCAGCCAAGAGCGGCCTATCCGAGCTCAAGATAACATTTTAGAAGGCCCCGATCGCTCTGGAAGAGTTCTTCTGGAAGTGCGAAAATGTGGGTTTCGCCGACGTGCAGAGCGCGTCTCTAGCCGATGCAGGAGTGTCCATGAAGTTGCACCTCGGGTGCGGCAAGCGCTTCATCCCCGGTTTTGTTCATATTGACGCTGTCGACTATCCGCACATCGACCACGTCACCACGATCGACAATTTGTCGTTTATCGGGAACGACACCGTAGCTCTAATCTACAACTGTCACGTACTGGAACATTTCAAACGACGTGATGTCGAGCGCGTACTGCGCGAATGGTTCCGCGTTCTCAAACCAGGTGGCACACTGCGCACGTCCGTACCTGACTTCGAAAGTCTGTGTGAGATATACCGGCGTTTTGGCAATCTTGATCTGATCATCGGGCCACTATTCGGGCGTCAGGATTATTTGTATAACATCCACTACAACGTGTTCGATTTCTCGACGCTTTCTGCGCTTCTTGAACGCTGCGGCTTCACCAGAATCCGGCGCTACGATTGGCGTGAGACGGAACACGCCTCAGTTGACGACTACTCGCAAGCCTATTTACCACATATGGACAAGAATCACGGCGTTCTAATCAGCGTGAACGTCGAATGCGAAAAGCCGGCGTGAAGCCGTGGTCAACGACATTAAACGCGTTGGCGGCGAGCAGTGCGCTTCGCTGGAAGCAGTTTGTTTCTGCATCGCCATTGCGCCGTCTGGGCGAATCGACGCTGGCGTCGGCGTCCGCCATCACCGCCGCAAAAACAGCTGGTTTTATCAAGGAAATCGTGGTCGCGTCGGCATTTGGCCTCGCCGATGGCGTCGATGTTTATCTTGTTGCGTTCGTTGTCATAGGGATTCCGGTTGCCGTGCTGCTCAATGCGGTACAGACCGCAGTAGTGGCGCAAATCGCAGCGCAGCACGGCAACAGGCGCATGGAAGGTCAGATCTATGGAACAACGGCCGTCGTCACGCTCTTGGTCGCCGCAGCGACCCTTCCCATATGGTTCTTAGTTCTGCATCGGCTCTTGCCGCTGCTGGCCTCCGGCTTTCCCGCGGCGAAACTCGATGCCCTTCGATGGGCGTTGGTCGCACTCTTGCCGTACACGATTTTCAATGCAATCAATTTGCTTGCTTACGGCGTGCTGCAGGCACGCCATCGCTTCTTTTTAAACGGCATATTGCCGGCAATCACTCCAGTTGCGACGGCCTTGGCGGTTCTTTGGCGTGCCCGCTCTGGCGCCTTGGAATCTCTCGCGCTCGGTCTAGTGGTTGGCACCGCAGTCGAATGCGTAGCCGTGCATATCGTACTTTGGAGGGGCGGCTTGTGCCTCAAACTCGACACCAGCAATGCAGCCTTTAAGGCAGTATTTCGCGACGCTCTTTTGCTGCTGCCCGGCAGCGCGGCTATAGCGATCGGGCTGCTTGTCGAGCAGGCGATTGCAGCGTCGCTTGAACGAGGTACGGTCTCTTCGCTCGGTTACGGGAATCGGATTCCCACGGCGCTAAGCGGCGTACTCGTCACCGCCATCGGGACGACGGCTCTGCCGCATTTCGCCGCCTTGCTTGCGAAAGGTAACCATGCGTATTGCCTGCATGTTCTGCGCAAACTAAGCGCGTGGCTGCTAGCAACAGGCTTGGCATTGGGGCTTGTACTTGCGTTCACGTCGGTTCCGATTATTCACCTCGTGTTCGAGCGAGGTGCATTCGACGCCGCCTCGACTCTCCGCGTTGCCCCGGTCCAGCAAGCGTACTTTTTTCAGTTGCCTGTTGCCTTGGTCGCCATGCTGAGCTCGCGGGTGCTAGCTGCCTCGGGAGGCCATCGTCAGATTAGTGTTGTCATTGTCATCAGCATGATATTGCAGATGGTGCTTGCATGGACGCTCGGATTGCATTTCGGTGCAGCCGGCGTCGCATGGGCCGCAACCCTAGCGATGGCCGCGGCCGCGCTTTCCTATTACCAGCTAGCAATTCGCCAACTACTGGCTTTCGGGCAATGAAAAAGGTCTGCTTTTTTGATCTCGCTCCGCAGGAAGATTTTCATGGATACCGAATCGAGACCTTTAATCCGCTCATCTACTTTGAATCGTCGGCGCGCTGGTCGCTCCATGACTTCATCGCAGACGGACTGAACGGGTACGACAAGCGGCGCGCAATCTTCGCAGGAGCGATGGGCGTCGATCGGCTGTACCGCGACCGAGACCCGGCATATATGCGCATGGTCGGCGACTTCATCGATAGGTTTCGGGGTTTCGACATCATCATCGTTCTTAATTACAACTTTATACATCCGGAAATTTGGTATCGCGAACTCAAACATCCGGTCAAGATACTGGCATTCGGCGACGATCCGTACTCGACATACACGAGGGGACTGCCGTATTTATGGGCATTTGACGGGGCCTTTTTTACATCGCCAAGCTACATTGACGAACTGCGATTCGACGATGCATTCGCGCGGTGGGGCAAACCTGCTATCTGGTGGCCGCTCGTAACCACGGCAATGGTGCGCCCGACTCGCACCGATGATGCATTCTTCCGAGATCGGGACATCGATGTGATCTACGTTGGCAACCCGCACCCCCTGAAACTCGATCGGCTTAGGCTATTGAAGCAGCATTACGGTACACGCATTCGAATTCACGGTCGCTGGAAATTGCGCGGGTGGGCTGGCCTGCTAGGACTACTTACTGGGAAGCCAATCTATCCCCACCACGTAACCCCTTTAACTCTTGCGCAGCGCACAACGCTTTACTGGCGGTCAAAGATTGCATTCAACATGCATGTGTCTGAATCGCGCTATGAGACGGGCAACATGCGTATGTACGAGGCACCTGCGCACGGGATGATGATGGTCTGCGACAAAGCCGGCGCTGATGCACACGCACGAATCTTTCAACCCGACACGGAGGCGGTTTATTACGATTCGTTCGAGGACGCGATCGAGCGCATCGAATACTATCTGCATCACGATGAGGAACGGGTTCGCATCGCACGCCGAGGGTTCGAGCGATACTGGTCAGACTACGAGTGGGAAGCAAATCTTTTGCGACTTCTGAAGTGGGCTGAGTCCCTGCGACCGACCGCACAATAGGTCCGCTGTAGGCGAATCAGGCCGCCGCGAGCGACGCTCGCCACGCCTGAAACATCAATACACACCATAATCGGTACTGCCAATTGCGCTCCCCCGCAACATGTTGCAACCAGTAGCGGCGCACTGCCGCCACATTCAGGAGCCCATCATCGCGCAAACGCTGTTCTGCCAAAAGATCTTCAGCCCAATCCCGCAGCGGACCGCGCAGCCAGATCCCAATGGGCAAACCAAACCCCATTTTCGGGCGCTCGACCAACGCCGGCGGCACGTACCGGTATAACACCTTGCGCAAAAGGCGCTTAGTCTGATCGCCTTGGATGTGCATCCATACTGGCACGCGCCAAGCAAATTCAATCAACCCCTGATCGAGCAGTGGGACCCGGGTTTCCAAACTTGTCGACATCGCCGAACGGTCAATCTTGACAAGGATATCGTCCGGCAAGTACGTCTGCAGATCCAGTGCCCTCATTGCGTCGATGTCGGAAGCAAAGCGTGCAAAATATCCATCGCTGTCGATTAACGATTCAGTCGGTGGAGAATCAAGAAACACTTCCGCAGGATCGGGCCATTGCGCGACCAAGCGGCGATAAAAACGCGGTACGTCGGCCAACGGAAGAACCTCCGCTGCCTTATAGAGACGGTCCGCAAATGATTTGAATTGATATGCGCGTGGCACAAGCGGAGCAATCCACTGCCCGATGCGCTCTAAATATTCCGGTTTGGTCGCTTCAATGGCGCGCGCGAGCGCATAGCGCAACGGCGCCGGAATTAGTGCCAGCCCGCGAACGACGCGCTGCGCCATCGGGTAGCGCGTGTACCCAGCAAACAGTTCGTCTCCTCCATCACCCGAGAGCGCCACTGTCACGTAGCGACGCGCAAGTCGTGCAACCATCAGCGTAGGAATTAACGACGAATCAGCAAAGGGTTCGTCGCTTAAGCTCGCCAATTGCGGCACAACGTCGATCGCATCTTGTGCCGTTACGTAAAATTCTGTGTGATCGGTACCCAGGTGCGCGGCAATGGCTCGCGCATAGCCAGCTTCATCGAAACCCTCTTCCCGAAACCCGATCGAGAAGGTTCGAACCGGGCGAGAGCTCTGCTTCTGCATTAGCGCCACCACGGTAGAAGAGTCGATACCGCCCGATAAGAACGCACCTAGCGGCACATCCGATATCATTTGCCGTGCAATCGACCGACGAAGCAAATGGTCGAGTTCTTCAACAAGGACGCGTTCGTCGGTCTCGAATTTTCCCGAGTTTGGGTTTTCGGTCACATTGCGCACAGACCAATACGGAACTGGCGGGTCAACGCGCTGCCCCTCGCGAACGGTCAGCAGGTGCGCGGCCGGTACTTTCGCAACCTCGTTATAAATGGACCGGGGCGCAGGCACGTACCCGAAGCGAAAGTAGCCCGCAGTGGCCGCTCGGTCCAAGCTCCCGCACCAGCCATCGAACGCGCTGATCGCCTTGAGTTCGGAGGCAAACAGCAACATTCCCTGGTGCCAGCCATAGTAAAGTGGTTTCTCGCCAACCCGGTCGCGCGCTAAGGTTAGCGTTCGCTCCTTGGTGTCCCATAGCGCAAACGCAAACATCCCAACCGTGCGCTGCAGGGTTTGCTGAACGCCCCACCGGCCAAAGGCCGCGAGAAGCACTTCCGTATCCGAGTGCCCCCGCCATTGCGCCACACCTTCCGACTCAAGCTCGCGTCGCAAGTCCTCGAAGTTGTAAATCTCGCCATTAAAAACAATCCAGTACCGACCATCGGCAGACACCATCGGCTGATGACCGGCTGGGGACACGTCTATGATTGAAAGACGGCGATGACCTAGTGCGATGCCGCACTTTGGGTCAGACCAAATACCCTCATCGTCTGGGCCACGGTGGCGGACGGCGTCGGTCATCCGCCGCAGCGTGGCAGGCATGGCGTCTGCGGCCAAAGTTCCGCGCTGGTCCCAAAATCCGGCAATGCCGCACACCGACTAATTCTCCGCTCTAAGTGTTCAAATGAGCGAAGATAACCGAAATCGAGAACTTTCGAGAGCAAGGGACGCTGACCGCAAGGCCGCTTGCGTTACCCATGCCCCACCAGCGACCAGAATAGATCTGCATACCGCGCAGTAACCGACTTTATCGAGTATCGTTCGATGACACGCGAACGCGCAGCCACACCGCGATTCCTGTGCGCTTCCCCATCCTCCCGAAGGAGTCGGAGCACCGCCGCGGCAAACTCGACATCGTCTCCGCGGGTAACGATCATTCCGGTATCTCCCAAGATATCCGCCGTGTCGCCTACATCCGTGCTAACACAGGGAACCGCGCAACTCATTGCCTCGCCAAGTACATTTGGAAAAGCATCTCCATAGGCCGAAGACAGGCACGCCACATCCAGTGCGGCGTTCAAACGGGGAATATCGTCGCGCGGGCCGAGCAAGGCTACGAGCGCTGCGGTGCCCGTTTCGTTAACGAGCGCTCGTAGCCGAGGATTGTTCGCGGTCACATCGGTACCAGCGATAAGGAATCGAACGGAGGGAATCTCAGCAGCGACACGCGCCGCAGCGCGTAAAAATGTCGCATGGTCTTTCATCGGGTGCCAACGGGCGATCAAACCGACAAGCGGCACATTTTCATCCAAACCAAGTTCACGCCGCACGGATATTCGCGCTTTCTCGTCGGGAACCAGCTTTTCCGTATCGAACCCGTTGGGTAAAACGATCGCGCGCTTCGCGGCATACCCAATCTCTTCGTGTTGGCGGCGCGCGGTCGAAGAGTTATAAACAATCGCATCGGCGCAGTGCGAAACTCTGGCACCCCATCGGATTGCCATCCGCGTGTTAGCTCGCTCGTGCTCTAGACTAAACAATGACTGCCGAACGCCGAACACCAACCGCGGGCGAGATGTGAGCCAATGCAAACTGGCCCACGCCGCGACATTTCCGTGGTACATCCAACCCTGGACAAGCTGCGGTCGCCACGCGCGAAGTCGACGCACGACCCTGGTCATGGCAACCGGCGATCGCACCGAGGGCAGATCAACCGCCAAGACGGGCACGTCCCGGCTGCGCAGCTGCTGCCCAACGGGACCCACGTCGCGCAGCGACACAACGCAAGGATCGAAACCTAGTTCCCGAAGCCCCGGCACGAGCTTTAGCAGCATTTGCTCGGCGCCACCGAGTCCGAGTCCGGTGGAAATAAAGGCGATTCGCGTCATTTCGTGGCAATGTGCCGAGCACTATTTAAGAAAGGGTGGCCGTCCCCGGCTCGGGACGTCGTCATGAGCGACGCTTATCGCAAATTGTAGCTTCGCCATTTCGGGGAAACTTCAGTGCTTACCGAAAATCGCACGCAACTCCTTGCATTCGGCCCCGCGCGTCATGTAACGCGCAAAAACTCGCTTCATCTTGCGCGATCGCGGGGTTCAAACCAGACGACCTGAAGGTTCGCGCCAGAAGCATCGCAACAAATTTCATGCACTCGCAGCCAAATTTGTAGGTCGCTTGGCACAAGTTGTGGCGGCCGATCATGCACCGAACTTTCGTGGCAGCTTTTTGTCTCTAGGCAGCTAGACGCCAAGTCCTTGCGCCGCAGCGAGATGCCATTGGGGCGGGGAGCACGGCACCGAGGTGGCACAACGCCGTCAGCTGGTATCCAAAGCTCGCGTGTACGTGGCGCCTACCGAACATCGGGCGCTTTGGTTTTCACCGAGGCGCACAAAGGGAATCGTCGATAATGCGCTGTCTCGTGCACGGCCTTGCCGGATTTAGGCGCAAGCTACATAAAAGGGGTCGCAAACACTCGATATGTGCAAAACCGCTGGATTCCGGGGCCGGGGACGCTGGATGTACGCGCGTATTTCGGGGGAGCGTCACGCGTGCGACAGCCGCCTGTTCGAAGCGGCGGCCTTTCGTGCCGCCTGGCAAGAAAACCTCGATATTCGATACAGCCACCGGCAACCGCCGTGGACGCTCTTGACGTTTGCGCTCCAGCGTGATGCCTGGCGGCCGCTCGAGGATGCGCCACGATGAAACGGCTCCTGCTTCTGATTTCCGAGGACTGGTACTTTTGGTCGCACCGGTTGTCACTTGCACGTGCGGCCGTAGCGGCCGGCTACGAGGTCGCGCTGGCAACGCGTGTCAGCCGTTACCGGGAGGCAATCGAACAGCAGAAGATCCGCGTATACCCGCTTCAATGGTTCCAGCGTGCCAGTACAATGCCCGGCCGCGAATTGGCGACAATGTACGAGTTGCTGCGCATCTACCGCGACTTTCGGCCCGACGTGGCGCATCATGTCGCGCTCAAGCCCGTAATTTACGGCACACTCGCCGCGCGTCTGACTGGCGTTGCGACGATCGTCAACGCACTGGCTGGCCTCGGATTTGTATTTCAGTCAAGCGCGCGCAGCGCGCGCCTGTTGCGACCCCTGGTCGCAGGCGCGATGCGATTTACTTTGAATCTGCGCAACGGCTCTGTGATCGTGCAAAACGATGCCGACCGCCGGGCGCTGATCGATCAGCGGCTTGTAGCCGCAGAGCGAATCGAGATCATTCGCGGCTCGGGCGTAGACCTTGCGCAGTTCGTGCCGACCCCTGAGCCCCAGGGCGTGCCAATCGTTGTCTTGCCCGCACGCATGCTTTGGGACAAAGGTGTGCGCGAGTTCGTCGAAGCCGCGCGCCTTGTGCGCGCGGGCGGCATCGCGGTTCGCTTCGTGTTAGTTGGCCGTCCCGATCGTCAGAATCCGCAGTCGATCCCACGCTCTCAACTGGAGGACTGGACGCGAGATGGTGCAGTCGAGTGGTGGGGACTGCGGCTCGACATGCCGGCGGTGCTGGCTCACTCGACCGTCGTGTGCCTTCCCTCCTACCACGAAGGTCTACCAAAGGTCTTGCTCGAAGCGGCGGCTTGCGCACGACCGATCGTGGCCACGGACATCCCGGGGTGTCGTGAGATCGCGCATGCAGGGCAAAACGCCTTGCTCATACCGATAGGCGATGCCAAAGCTCTTGCTCAAGCCATCCAGAGCCTTCTAGCCGATGCGCAGATGCGCCATGACTTTGGCACTTGCGGTCGGCGCATCGTCAAGCAACAGTTTAGCGATCAAATGGTGGCGGAGCAGACTCTGGCGCTGTACGCGCGGCTTCTTGGGTCGGTTGCCACGCCGGTTGCGGGACGCTGTGCGTAAATCGCCCCCATTTAGCGGCAGGTGCGTGCCCTGCCCGAGCCGACCGAGTTATTCGTACGTCTGCGCCTGCGCGAGCAGTGGCGCGGCCGCATCCTTGGCAGCCAAAATGGGAGCCCTATCCAAGGGCCAAGTGATGCCGATTGCCGGGTCACTCCAGTAAATCGCGCGATCGAGCTTCTGCACCCAATATTCGGTGGCCTTGTACAGCAGGTCGGCGACCTCGCTGAGCACCAAAAACGCATGACCGAAACCGGGCGGAATCCATAGTTGCTTTTTGTTTTCGGCACTTAACTCTGTTGCGCACCATTGTCCGAAATTGCTGGAGGAGCGACGCAGATCCACTGCCACGTCCCACACCGAGCCACTTACCACCCGCACCAATTTTCCCTGCGGTTTCTCGATCTGGTAGTGGATACCGCGCAATACGTTGCGCACCGAGCGCGAATGATTGTCCTGCACGAAGGTAACGTCCAGACCGGTTGCGTCCCGAAACGTTCGGGCATTCCAGCTCTCGAGAAAAAAGCCGCGCTCGTCGCCAAAAACCTGCGGCTCGAGCAACAACACGCCGGGGAGTTTCGCAGTCGTAACCTTCACGACACATTACCTTCGGCACCTGCGGGGCCGCGCTCCTGGAGCAAGCGCAGCAGATAGTCCCCATAGCTGCTTTTGGCCAGCGGCGCCGCTAGCGCTTCGAGCTCTTGCGCGCAAATCCAACCCAGGCGAAACGCGATCTCCTCGGGGCACGCGATTTTCAGTCCCTGGCGCTTCTCGATAGTCTCGATGAACTGCGAGGCATCGAGCAGCGATTCGTGCGTACCCGTATCGAGCCAAGCCAGCCCGCGCCCCATAACTTCAGCCTGCAGCGTACCTTGCTTAAGGTAATGGCGATTAATATCTGTGATCTCGAGTTCACCTCGGGCCGATGGTCTGAGTGCAGCGGCCACATCCAGGACGCCGTTGTCGTAAAAGTACAGTCCTGTGACGGCATAGCTCGAACGCGGATGTGCCGGTTTCTCTTCGATGCTCAGCACCCGCATTTGGGCATCAAACTCGATCACGCCGTAGCGCTGCGGATCGGTCACATGGTAGGCAAACACGGTCGCTCCATTTAAGCGCGCCTGCGCGCGCTGCAATTGCAAGGGTAGATCGTGGCCGTAAAAAATGTTGTCGCCTAGCACCAGGGCGCTCGGATCGGCGCCGATAAAACCTCGTCCCAAAACAAAGGCTTGCGCGATCCCCTCGGGGGACGGCTGCACCTGGTAGGAAATATTCAATCCCCACTGGCTGCCATCCCCCAGTAACTGCGCAAAGCGCTGCGTGTCGCTCGGGGTGGAAATAACGAGAATGTCGCGGATACCCGCCAGCATCAAGGTCGTAAGCGGGTAATACACCATGGGTTTGTCGTAGATCGGAAGCAGCTGCTTGGAGACGACCTGCGTTACGGGGTAAAGGCGAGTGCCCGATCCGCCGGCCAGCAATATGCCCTTGCGTCGTATCCCTGCGCCCAAGCTCATTGCGGCATGTTCCTCTCACCAAAGACAGTGCGCGCCCCCGAAATCGGGTCGGCCGCCGCTCTCATGGGTTGGCACCATACTGCAAGTCAATCCATTCGCGGTATTGCCCCGATGTTACTTGCGCGATCCAGTCAGAGGACGCAAGGTACCAGGCTACGGTTTTGCGCAGACCGCTCTCGAAAGACTCGGTGGGTCTCCAACCTAGCTCGCGCTCGGTCTTGGAGCAGTCGATCGCATAGCGCCGATCGTGGCCCGGCCGGTCCTTGACGAAGCTGATCTGCTGCGAGTACGAACCGCCCATCGTGCCAGCGGCGCGCGGCCGCATCTCGTCGAGCAACGCACAGATTGCCCGCACGACGGCGATATTTTCTAGTTCATTGCGGCCCCCGATGTTGTAGGTCTCACCCAGCCGGCCGCCCTCGAGGACCACGCGCAGTCCTGCACAATGATCGCCCACGTACAACCAGTCGCGCACGTTGCCGCCGTCACCGTAGACAGGTAGCGATTTACCCGCGAGCGCATTTAGGACAACCAGGGGAATGAGTTTTTCGGGAAACTGAAAGGGACCGTAGTTATTGCTGCAGTTCGTTGTCAGCGTGGGCAACCCATAGGTGTGGTGATAGGCGCGCACCAGGTGATCGGAGCCGGCCTTGGAGGCGGCGTACGGACTGTTGGGCGCATAGGCTGTTGTTTCGCTAAAGGGCG
>CAZSOI010000027.1:0-4815 GCA_964608115.1 uncultured Burkholderiaceae bacterium
CAATCGGTGCAGCAAACCGCTCGTCACCATATTCGCGCAGCACCTTCTTGAGTTCGTCGACGCCGACCTGCGCGAGCCACTGTGCTGCCGACTGTCCCTGCTCGGGATTCATACGCATGTCCAAGGGTCCGTCCGCGCGAAGCGAAAAGCCGCGCTGCGCATCGTCGAGCTGTGGCGAGGACACCCCCAGGTCGATGAGCAGGCCGTTGATCTGCGCAATCGTGCGCTCGGCTAGCACGCTTGCCAGGCGCGAAAATTCGCATTGCACGAATTCGAAGCGTGGATCGCTCCAGGAGCGCGCTGCTTCCCGCGCCTGCGGATCGCGATCGAGCGCGATCAAGCGCCCGCCCGGCGCGAGTCTTTGCAAAATACGCTGCGAATGCCCCCCGCGACCAAAGGTCGCATCGACGTAGATGCCTGCCGGGTCGGTGATCAGCTGTGCCACTGCTTGTTCGGCGAGCACCGGCGCGTGTTCCCGGGACCCGGAGCTCGATGCAGCGTTCATTGCGCTTCACAGCGTTTAAAACGAGAAATCCGCTGCGGCGTCGGGCAGCCCATTGGCTAGATCGCGTTGCTCACGCTCGCGCAGCGCTGCGGGCTCCCACAATTCGAAGTGCGTGCCCATTCCGATGAGCGTAGCTTCGCGTGAAAGTCGCGCGTCCTCGCGCAGACCCGTGGGCACCAACATGCGCCCGGCGCTATCGAGCTCAACGTCGATGGCGCTGCCCAGCAAAAGTCGCTGCAGTGCGCGCGCGGAGTAGGGCAGCAGCGCGAGTTCTTTGCGCTTGCTCTCCCATTGCGGTCGCGGATATACCAGAAGGCAGCCGTCGGGATGGCGCGTGAGCGTCAAGCGTCCCTCGCAGTGCGCGAGCAATTGGTCCCGATGCCGGCTAGGAATCGAAATGCGCCCCTTCGGGTCCAACGCCAGCTTGGATGCGCCCTGAAACACCGTTCCACCCTCGTTGTGGAAGCACAGCGACCCGCGAATCGAAATTTCATGGTGAAATTTCGATTAGTGACCGCTCACTTATCCACTGTCTACCACTTTTTGACACAGAGGTGCGACTTTAGTGCATGCATCTCCTGCGGTCAAGGAGGGAAATAGGCATTTTTCCCAATGTGCACAAGCACTTAGCGAACATTGCGTAGGAAGTACTGGAAATCAAAAAACCTCTTAAATGAATGAGATAGAGAGGTTTCTGAATGTGTGATATGAGGATTTGGCGCACTTTTCTGTGCAGCCGTCCGGAACGGAAGGCAAAGTCCGCCTATACGCCGGATTCTGTGCGACGCGTCACCGCGCCGTGGCAATCATTCCTCTAGGCCTGCACTCGCGCGCAGGCTCAAGCCACCTACCCGCAGCCTCACCGAGCCAGGTCAACGGCTGCCTATTTGGTGTTGCTCCGCGTAGAGATTGCCCGTTTCACCCGCTCGACCAACGCGTGCGCGCGGCCAAGCGACTCGTCTCTGTTGCTCTGATCCTCACCTCTCGGTGGGCAGGTGTTACCTGCTACGCCGCTCTACGGAGTCCGGACGTTCCTCCCGCAACCGAAGTTGCCGGCGATTGCCCGGCGGACTTTGCATCGCCAACTGTATCAGCAGGCGAGCGCAGCAACCGCGTCGCACAGCAAATTGCAGGCGCCGCGGGCAGGCGCAATTGGCACCCTACCAGCAGCCGGCGATCACTTGAGCGGGGTTACCCGCAGGGAAAATATTGAGCTGGTTGCCTAGATTATCGAGCGTGTAGGTCCCGCAGCTATCGTTGGCCTGGCCGCCCTGGGGCACCGCTTGAAGCAAGTACGAGGTAGCCGTCGCGCTCACGACATTGAGCTGGTAATCAGGCGTTGCAGCGGTGCCCAGGTTCACTGGAAACGCCAGGTAGCTAAGGTTTGCCGCCACGTTGGTGTAGCCCGCGGGATTAAGCGACAAGAAGCGCTCTTCGCGTACGGCAAGGTCCAGCAGCCCGGTCTTGGCGTCGGATCTGCGCGCTTGCATGATGTAGCTCTGGTAGGAAGGAATCGCAATGGCCAACAGTATGGCCACGACCGCCAGCGCAATTAGCAGATCGACCAAGGTAAAGCCGCGCGCGCGCCTCGATGCCCATCGCCCCGGCCCGGGTGCGATCGCCGCATCCGCCCTTGGCCGGCTCAAGCAGCCGTTCATCGTAACGAGCTTATCGCGCGCCATCTTTTGTCTCCCAAATCGTCTTTGGATTACCGCAGTTGGGACCATGTCACCCGATGCCCGACCACCTGGGCAACGGCTTGTTCGCCGCCGGTGACCGGCGAGCCGTTGCTCGTGTCGGTCAGGAAGAAGTTCTGGCCACCAGCGGAAATGTTGGTGATCGAACCGGTTCCGTTGGTCTGCACACCGCTCACCGGAGTGCCACCAGTGCCCCCCCCGCCAGTGCTCCCAAAAGTCATCGGACTGCCACTGGCGGTAAGGAACGGTGAACTCGAGAACTCAGCGCCCGTAGCCGGATCGATGAGCAAGGTCCAGCCGGTCGGCAGCAACACCGTGCACGAGTAGATCGTCGAAGCACTCGGTATCGTCGTATTGACCTGCAAGATGCCTTGCCATTCGGTGGGGTTGTAAATGATCTGCTCGTCAGTTCCCGGTAGCGTGATCTGCCAGCCAAACATCGTATTGCCGCTGTTGCAAGCGTTCGATCCATACCAACAGACGGTGTTGTTCGTGTCCGTTTCCACGTTCGGGCCCCCGTCGACCGTGTACTGCGTCAGCGTCTGCACCGTCAGGTGCGAGGGCGTGATTGGACCGCCGAGCAAGTTGTCAACTTGCGCCTCGCTGGCAGAAGCCAGTGCCATGTGCGCGATCGAGTTCCAGTTGCTCATGTCCCAGTCCCAGACTCCATACAGTGCCTGTGGGCCAGGCGCATATGAGGTTGGCGAAAGTGGCGTAAGCGGAATCTCTTGTCCGGTACCAAAGTCAACGATCACGGCCAGAGCCCCACTGGCTTGGCCTGTGACTACGACCACCGGTTTGGTAGTGATCGGTTGATCGACCGGGACCCCAGCAGAAATTGTGGCAGGGCTCGAAAACAGCGGCGTGGGTCCACTGTAGCCAAACGTGGATACGATCCAGTTCGACGGATTCTTGCTTGTGAGGTCAAAGCGCCACAAATTACCAAAAAGATCTCCCGCGTAGACATAGTCGATGGTTTTATCGCCATCTAAATCGGCAGGCGCCGTGTACGCGATACCGTTATAGCGTCCCTGCCCCAGCGGATCATTATTCGGACCGTTGCCGGTATTAAGGAAGTAAAACGACCGCGCGCCCGTATCGGGGTCGACCAGCATCACATAGATGCCTGCCGTGCCGTTGCCACCGCCGGCCGTCATCTGGGAAAGAGCAACCGTCTGCGAGGTATTTATTGCGTAGATTCCCGGCCCACCAGTGCCCGTGCCCATGGACGTGATCTTCGTTCCTGGCGCAACTGCGGCGCCCGCGATTGTCTGACCCACCGCAAGGCCGTTGCCGCCAACCACGTTTAAGGAAATTTGTCCATTGGACATCTGCTCTGCCGTGACCGCCTGTGCCGTGCTCACGGTGTAGTGGCCGATGCTGCCTGCTTCGCCGTCAATCTGGTTCACAATGGTCGTTCCAGCAGCGACGCCTGCGCCGGTGATCGTCTGCCCTAGAGCCAAGCCCACGCCGTTGGCCGAGACGATCATGACCGTCCCCGGACCCAGAATCGTCTGCGACGCCATGAGCTGCGCAGTGCTTACTTGATACACACCCGGCCCACCGAGTGGGCCGTTGATCTGGCTGACAATAGTCGTTCCGAACATGGGTCCGTCGTACAGTTGCTGGCCCGCGGCCAAGCCGCTGCCGCTGGTGACGTACATATTCGTAGTGGCCGAGGTCATCTGCTCAGGCGTGGTAACAGTCGAGCGATGATTTAAGCCGTAGTTGCACGGAAAAGCCGAACAAGTCGGCGGCACCGAGGTAATAGTGGTTCCCGCCGTCACGTTCAAACCGGAAATCGCAGCGCCAAGTGCCGGCGGTGTGCCGTCCGTAACGGTCAGCGTTCTGCCAGCGATGGTTCCGGTGAAAAAGTCGCCAATGGTCGCATCAAATCGATTGCCGATGCTGGCCGTGAAGGTCGGGCTGATGCTAGCCGCGATCGTGTTGGGGAACCCATTGCCAAAAATTACGCCCCACATGTTCTTGCCATTGGCGTTGACCGCATGCGTGCGCCCGATCGATGGCGAGCCATACGTCTGCCCCAGGTACGAGCCGCAGTTGGCCACGTTGTTGCAAAGAAGATTTTCCGGGGTCCATTCGCCCTGCACCAGCGAAGCCGCATTGTTTTCCATAAATTGCGTCGGATCGGTCACATCCAGGGCGTAGATCGCGCTACCCCCGGGCCCCAAGCCGCCGACCAGCCAGGTGTGCCAGGCGCCAGAGAAATAGATGTCAAAGCCGCGAGGCGGAGCATCGACCGCAAATACGTGCGAGTAATTCGGCGAGGAGTAGTCATAGGCCGCGGAGACGGAGTGAATCGACTGCAGCACCGCGCCCGGCATGTAGGCCAGCACCTCCCAGCCGTCGTTGTTATACATTGATGTAACCATATTGCCGTTGGAAAACGAGCCGCTTCGAAAGCCATGCAAAAAGCCGTCGTTGGCGCCCGAATACACCACGTTTTCGCGTCCAGCGAAGGCGTTGAAGAAGTTTTGATAGCTCACGCCGGAGTTCTCGGCGGCAACCGATGCGGGGTACAGATTGTCGTACCAAGTCGACTCGTAGTTGATATTTTCCGGCGGGCCAACCCAGAACGGGCTTGCATGAATG
>CAZSOI010000028.1:0-5409 GCA_964608115.1 uncultured Burkholderiaceae bacterium
CGTGGTCGACTTTCTGCCAAAAGTAAAACTCGAAGCGGCGGTAGATGACGCGATGGTGGATCGGGCCATTGAAGCAATCGAAACGTCAGCGCGAACCGGAAAGATCGGAGACGGAAAAATCTTTGTCTTCGATCTGAAACAAGTCGTTCGCATCCGTACGGGAGAGACCGGCAAGGACGCACTGTGATGATTTTGCACGCGAGGGGAATTACAAAAATGAAGCGGTGGATTGCTTGTTTTTCGGCCGCGTTGCTGCTTAGCATCGGTGGCCTTTTGCCGGTACTTGCCCAAGCGCAAGCGCCGGCTGCGGAACAAAAAAAGGAAGCGGTAGCGGCCGAAGCGGCCAAGCCAGCCGAATCAGCGCCGGCAGCGCTAGCGCCCGCGCCCACGCCAAACAAGGGCGACGTCGCGTGGATGTTGACTTCGACGGCGTTCGTGCTGCTCATGTCGGTGCCGGCGCTGGCGTTGTTTTACGGCGGCCTGGTACGCAGCAAGAACATGCTCTCCGTGCTCATGCAGGTCTTTGTTGTCTTTTCGCTTATCACGGTACTTTGGGCCGTGTACGGCTACAGTCTGGCCTTTACGGAGGGCAGCGAGAAGTTCGGTGCCTTCTACGGTGGCTTCGATCGCCTGTTTTTGGCCGGGACTTTTGATCCGGCCACGGGCAACTTCTCCAACGCTTCGACTTTCAGCAAGAACACTCCGCTGCCCGAGCTCGTCTACGTTGCCTTTCAGGCGACGTTTGCCGCCATTACCTGCTGCCTGATACTTGGTGCCGTGGTCGAGCGGATCAAGTTCTCCGCAGTGCTGATTGCGATCACGATCTGGTTCACCTTTGCCTACCTGCCGGTTGCCCATATGGTGTGGTTTTTCGAAGGACCGGACGCCTACACGAGTGCGGCCGTCGCCGATTCGGTCAGCGCCAAGGCAGGCTTGATCTGGCAATGGGGTGCACTGGATTTTGCCGGGGGCACTGTCGTGCACATCAACTCGGGCGTGGCCGGACTGGTCGCCGCGACTTTGCTTGGCAAACGAATCGGGCTTGGCAAGGAATCGCTCGCCCCGCATAGCCTGACGATGACGATGATCGGCGCGGCACTGCTTTGGTTCGGTTGGTTCGGGTTTAACGCCGGATCCGCATTGGAGGCCAATGGCACCGCAGCCATGGCTTTCATGAACACGTACCTCGCAACGGCCATGGCAGTTCTTTCCTGGACCTTCGCCGAATGGATCATCAAAGGCAAACCCTCGATGTTGGGCGCCGCTTCGGGCGCCGTTGCCGGGCTGGTGGCCATCACGCCGGCGGCCGGCAACGTTGGCATTCCGGGCGCCTTCATGATCGGCTTGATCGTCGGACCGGTCTGCCTGTGGGGCGTAACCGGTCTAAAGCGCATGCTGCAGGTGGACGACGCTCTGGACGTATTTGGCGTGCACGCAGTCGGCGGTATAACGGGTGCACTGCTCACCGGTATATTCAATTCGCCCAGCCTTGGTGGTCCGGGCTCCGTAAGCGACTGGGTAACAATGAAGACGGGGTATCCGGGCATCATGGATCAGCTCTTGATCCAAGCCAAGGCCGTGGGCCTGACCGTCGTCTGGACTGCGGTCGTTGCGTTCATCGCCTTTAAGATTGCCGACCTGATGGTGGGCTTGCGCGTGACCGAAAGCGAAGAGCGCGAGGGCCTCGATACGTCTTATCACGGCGAGTCGGCGTACCACTACTAAGGTCCGCGAACCAAGCAAACGAACTGTCTCCAAGGGGTGCCGTCCGATAGGATGGCAAGTGTGGGGTCCGAATGCGGACCCCATTTTTTTGCCTTCTATCAGCCGCGCAGCTTCGCCGCCCCTTGCCGATCCGATAGGCGGCTGCCCGACGATGGAGCTGCTATTTGCTTGTTTTAACTCACCGGCTTGATCGCAATCTGCCGTGCGCCCTTGGCCAGCGCGAAAGAGCCAGTTACTCCGCCGATCACGTCCTCAAGCGAGTAGCGATCCACCGTCGCCATAAAGTTGCGCCGGGCATCAGCAAGTACCGATCGCAAAGCACATGCGGGTAGAAGGGGGCAGTCCTGGTGCGCCTCGTCGAAGCACTCGACGATGTCAAAGCGCTCTTCCATGTCGCGAACGACCGCTCCGATATTGATCATTTTGGGCGCGCGCGAGAGGTGCATTCCGCCGCCCTTACCGCGCACGGTCTCGATATAGCCCGCCGTTGCGAGTCGGTTTACGACCTTCATCAGATGGTTCTCGGAAATGCGGTACGCCTCTGCGATCTCAGAGATCGTGCACAAGCGTTCAGGATGCGCGCCCAAGTACACGAGCGCGCGCAAGGAGTAGTCGGTAAAGCGAGTTAGTTGCATAGCACAAGAGCGGTCGGCACGTCGCATCAACCACGGGAGCATTTTCTACCATTCACGCGAAGATGTCTGCAATAGTTGACAAATTCCGTCGCCCTTAACTTGACGTACGTTAAATTGCCCCGCTAACATGTATTCAAATTACTTCTTATAAGGAGGCAGGGTCATGGAACTTCGTTCGCTCGGTCTGCAGCGCGCACATCTTGTGAGTTGCGCCGCCGCCATTGCCTTGGGAAGTTGGGCGATTGCCGCCCATGCGGAGAAGCGCGAATTTAACCTGACCATCGACGAAGTCACGATCAATGTGGCGCCCGGCTTTAATGCCAACGTCTTCGCTTTCAACGGGCAGGTCCCCGGCCCGCTGATCCATGTGCGCGAAGGCGACGAAGTTACCGTGCATGTCACCAACAACACTACCTTGCCCCACACGATCCACTGGCACGGGGTCAACCAGACTGGCACTTGGAAAAGTGACGGCGTACCACTGGTGACGCAACAGCAGATCGAACCCGGCAGCGAATTTACCTACCACTGGACGGCCGATCGGCCGGGCAGCCTCTGGTACCACTGCCACGTGAACGTCTGGGAGCACGTCGCAATCCGTGGCATGTGGGGACCATTGATCGTCGATCCCAAAAACCCCAGTGCGCTGGAGAAGAGCGTGACGCGCGACGTCATCATGATGATGAACACCTGGGAGTCACCTTTTGGCGGCAGCTACGGCAAAGGCGGCTCACCGGGCGATGTTGCGGACTATTTTTCCGTCAACGCCAAGTCCTTTCCGCTTTCCCAGCCCGTTCGCGTGAAAAAGGGTGATGTCGTGCGCTTTCGTATGTATGGTGCCGGCGACGAAGTGCACGAGATGCACTTGCACGGCCACGACCAGCTTTTTTCCCACAAGGATGGCTACGCCCTGCCCAACCCGTACTACGTAGACACCGTACCGGTCGGGCCGGGCGAACGCTACGACACCATCGTGCAGATGAACAATCCCGGAAGATTCATCTTTCACGACCACGTCGATCGGCATTTGAACATGGGCGGAATGCTTGGCGGGCCCATCACGGTGATGGAATACGAGGGCGTCGCCCCCGACAACTGGTACGCGTGGAACGGAAAGGCATATGACCCGGACTTTTTTTACAGCGAGTCGATGAAAAAAGGCTACGGCATGTTCACCAACGTGACCTTCATCGGCACCGCCCCGAAGTCAGAGCGTCGCGCACGCCAGCAATGATGTTGCGGAAGGTACTGCTTTTAGCGCTTTTACTGAGTGCGGCTGGCGCAGCGTGCGCCGCCGACGGGCGCGCCATCTTGCAGCAGCAATGCGCGGGCTGTCACAACTTGACCGGCCCGGCGCCCAGTTCGTTGGAACAGCTATGGGCGCGCAAGGGGCCGGACCTTTTTTACGCCGGCAACAAGTACCGCGCAGAGTGGCTGCAGGCGTGGCTGCAGGCGCCAAAGCGTATCCGGCCCGCGGGGGAGTTTTACGAGGACCACATCCGCCGTGGTGTCAAGGGTGACGAAATTGATATGGCAAGCCTGTCCGAGCATCCCAAGCTCGCGGCAGAGGACGCTGCCGCCATTGCCTCCGAGCTCATGCGCCTGCGTCCCATGGACCGGCTTACGGGAGCCGAAAAACTCGAACCCGGCAGCGTATCGCGCACCATGGGCGAGATGGCTTTCGACAAGTTCCTGGGCTGCATGGCCTGTCACGAGATCGAACCCGGCTACGGTGGACTTTCGGGCCCGGAGCTATACACCGCGGGCCGGCGCTTGGAGCCCGAATTCATCGCCAGCTACATCCGCAGCCCACAGGCCTGGGATCCGAAGATCTGGATGCCCAACAAGCACGTTTCGGAGCCCAACATCGTCAAGCTGGTGCGCTACCTTTTGGTGCTTAGCGAGCAGGACAGCCATGGCAAATAGATCAAGCTACCTTGCCACCGCCTGCGCCAGTTTGTTCGCACTGCTTGTGATGATTCCGGCGTTCGCCTTCGCTAGCGATCGAGCCGCCGATAAGTATCGCACCTATTGCGTGCAATGCCACGGGATCGACGGCAATGGCCAAGGCATCAACAAACGCGACATGTCGGTACAGCCGCGCGATCACACCGATGCAAAAGCCATGTCGGGGCGCTCCGATGAGACGATCTTTAAGGTCATCAAGGAAGGCGGGCCCTCGATCGACAAGTCGGTGCTCATGCCGCCCTGGGGTGAGACTTTTAGCGACGAAGAAATTCACGAGCTGGTAGTGCATTTGCGCCACCTGTGCAATTGCTCATTTGGCGCCGGGCCGGGTGCGCCAGCAAGTCAGTAATGCTTGCGGGCGGGAAGCCGCGCAGGCAACCGGCAAATTCGTTTTTTCAACATTCCGGCGCAGGCCGGCATTCCCGAGGAGGAGATAGTCCATGCAATCGCTTAAGTACACCGCAGTTGCCGCCGCAACCGCGGCCGCGCTGGTCTGCGCCCATGGCGCATCGGCTCGAACCGTGGAGGTGACCATGACCGCCAAAGAGGTCGACGTAGCCATCGATAACAAGGGCACCAAGATGGCCGCCTGGACCTTCGATGGTTCGATCCCGGGCAAGGTCGTGCGCGTCGAGCAGGGCGACACGGTCGACTTCACGCTCATCAACCCGCCGGAGAACAAGAACTCGCACGCGATGGATTTTCACGCGGCGCAGGCGGACGTGCTGGGTGAATTCGCCCAAATCAAGCCCGGCGAGACCAAGCACTTCAAGTTCGAGGCCACGACGCCCGGGGTGTTCATGTACCACTGCGGTGCCAGTCCCATGGTCCAGCACATCGCTCGCGGCATGTATGGCGCAATCATCGTCGACCCCAAGGACAAGACCAATTATCCCAAGGCCGACCGCGAATACGTGCTTATCGAGCAGCAGTACTTCCCGGACGTTGAAAACTACGCCGCGATGCTCGAGAACAACGGCTGGAAGGGTTCGATGATCAACGGCAAGATCTTGCACTACGACCCGGTGCACGACCCCAATGCGACGCAGGTGCTTGAGGCCAAGCCCGGCGAGCGCGTGCG
>CAZSOI010000029.1:0-2281 GCA_964608115.1 uncultured Burkholderiaceae bacterium
ACAGGCCTGCAAATCGAGCTGCCGACGAGATGCGAATTTAGGGCGCCGCGCGCTCCGGCGATAGATTCAGCGTCGTTGTAACTTGCCTTTCACGAAAGGCTTCACTTGCGCGCTGAAGTCTACACAGGCTGCTTCTCCTGGTTTTGAGCGTATCCTTGGCAGACTACGCGACCGGTGAAGCCGCCGGTCCATCCCATTTCAATCAGGAGCGTGAAATAATGTATCCGATTAGGGACACCAGCTTGAGCGGATGATAAACATATTGTCTCAGATTGGAGGTCCAATGGATGCTGTTGACGCGACCGATTCTCCGACGTTAGCGCTGCGCGCCGTCGCCATGCCAATGTTCGCCAATTCGCACGGTGATATTTTCGGCGGATGGCTATTGTCCCAAATGGACCTTGCAGGCGGCACTGTCGCGACCCGTCGGGCAAAGGGGCGGGTTGTCACCGTTGCGATCACGGCAATGACCTTTCATCGCCCGGTCTACGTCGGAGATGAAGTGTCCTGTTATGCCGAGATTGTTAAGATCGGACGCTCCTCCATGACGGTGAGAATTGGAGCTTTTGCCCGACGCGGTCGCACCGGAGAAAAAATCGAGGTAACCGACGGGCTTTTCACTTATGTGGCGGTGGATTCGGAAGGGAAGCCTCGACTCATCTCAACACCATGATGTGGAAGCCACTTCCACCAGCCATATTAGCGGCCCCGAAAGCCCATTCGAGGCTTGCCGCTGTTGGCATACGATGCGGCGCGACTCCTCGTTTGATTTTCGTCAACGAGGTAAGAGGCAAATAGGGCATCAGCCGGCGGCTATTTCCGCTGTTCGCAGCCTCAGGAGGGAAATCCGTGATACCCAGTAAAGATATCCTCACGAGATCAAGCCTAAGGACGCCGAAGGCCGCCGCTATCGCCGGCATTGTCTTCTCTATCCTTCTGGTTGTGATTGTCTTGCTTCTACGCCTTTCCGTTCCAGCCGACCCGCTTGAAGCCGGAGCGTGGCTTGCCACCAACTCCAAAACTGTCAAGCTCGCCATGAATCTTGTGCCGTTTGATGGCATCGCCTTTCTTTGGTTCATTGGGGTGCTGCGCGACCGGCTCGGCCCGAACGAAGATCGCTTTTTTTCGACGGTGTTCTTTGGCAGCGGGCTTTTGTTCCTGGCCATGCTCTTTACGGCTGCTGGCGTCATCGCTGCCATTATCTTTGTTTTTGCCACCGAGCCAAAGAGCATTGTGAACTCGACGACGTATCATCTTGCTCGCGCGATTGTCTACGACCTGATGAATGTTTACGCCATCAAAATGGCAGCCGTCTTCATGTTCTCAACGTCGACAGTCACTCTTTTTACCGATCTCGCGCCGCGCTGGATTGCATTCCTGGGCTTCGGCCTGGCGGCGATAATTCTGCTGATTGGCCAAACCGTCAATTGGAGCATTTTTATTTTACCCATTTGGGTATTTTTAATCAGCGCGTATATTCTGATCGATAATCTTCGTCCTCGGGATGAAGCAGCATTGGCAAACCCGGACTAAAACGTTCGGAGGCTTCGCGAGGATTAGCTGCAATCAACTTAATTTGGCTGACCCGAGCTGCCACCCAAGCCCTGGGAATCGGCTACGCGGGCAAGAGACTGGTCCTCAGGATCGCTGAAATGCCGCCCTATTTCGCGATCAAGCAAGTCTCGTTCTTGAAGCAATACTGGGTGCCGATAAGCCGGCAGGGTCTGGATCAGGTTCTCGATCATGGCCCGCAGACGGCGCACAATCTGCATATTGCCGGAACCACAGGCACGGATCTCGACAAAGGCGAGATGCACGAAATCTTCCCACTTGGGTGTTGGGAAGAACACCCGGAATTGTCCGGAAGGACCAAAAACCTCATCGGTGCGCAAATGCCGTTTGCCAACCGTTCTCAGCATGCGCTGAAGCTGGTCTATGGCAAGGACGGCCGTGGTCGGATCGTTGATCGCGGGCGACAGCGCCTTAAGCGCAATATCGACAACAACGCGAAATGCAAAAGTCGGATCCTGCTCCAACGTGCGCTCGGATCCGAACATCACGGTTTCGCGCAAACGGTCTTCTTCAAGAGTCGCGGCGGCCCCATATAGCTTGAACAGAGGCTCATCGGCCCCAACAAAATCACCCACCTGCGGCACGACTTCGATTACGCCGTTGGCCCGCTCAGCCTCCCAAACCAGCACTTTGAGATCAACAGCCAGAATAATTTCCGATCTCCCGACATGCGGTAGGATACGGCCAGGGGCGCCAAGCTTTGCGTGCG
>CAZSOI010000030.1:0-49029 GCA_964608115.1 uncultured Burkholderiaceae bacterium
ATTATTACTAGTGGCTACCGGTCGATCGTGCTCGGAAGTCGCGGAGTGCTTTGGCGAGAGTCCGAGTACTGTGCAGCGCTGGGTGCGCCGATTCCAAGCGCGCGGGCTTGAAGGTTTGCGCGAGGCCGAGCGCACAGGTCGTCCCCGTTCGCTGGACGCGGTTCAGTGGCGACGGCTCGAGGCGGATCTGCGCAAGCCCCCACGCTACTTCGGTTTTGCCTCTCGCACGTGGAACGGCCCGACCTTTGAAGAACATTTGCGCCGCTGCTACGGCGTGGACTTGGGACTGCGGCAGTGTCAACGTCTGTTTCAGCAGATGGGAACACGGCCACGTCGCGCGCGCGCCGTCGCGACATCGCAGGGCAACTGAACGACTTTCTTTGGAACCTCTGAAGTGCTGGATCTGTGCACTTTAAGGGCGATCGGCGCATCCAGGTTGCCCCGCCCCGTCTTCCGTGCTCATGCGACGTGGCGCGCCTTGCGCGGATCGGTTGTAAAGAAATGCTTTTGACGCGCAACTTCGTTTGGCGGGGAAAGGTCCTTTTCCCGCTCGACGATGCCCCGAAAACCACGGCAATCGGTGAAGTTCCCTTTCGGCGGCGCTTGCACTCAATCCTCGCAGTCAACCGGCAGCTCAAGGCGCCACGGCAATCCGCTAGCGAACACATTAAGCGCTGTTGGTGCGTCGGTCTAGTTTTCCGCGACCCTCCAGGCGTCCGGGTCCCATCTCGCTTTCGCATACAAGTCAGAAGGTGCAAGAGTATCTACGCTTTATCTAAGCAGAGCGAAGAATTCAAAATCCTGCCGACGGCGAGGATGTTTATGCGGACGATTTACCGGCGCGAGTGCGGTGTCACTGGCGAACGGAAGTATTAGCGGCGTTCGCTCTACGGGCGAAAACAATATGCGATTTCTTCCATCCGGCTGGGCCCCGCGTAGCGCAGCAAACGACGACCCCATGCAAAGGATGCGTTCGCGCATCGTCGGAGTCGGGGAAGCCGTGCCCACTCTGAGCGGGGAGAAGCGCCCTTACATCAATTTCGACAACGCCGCGAGCACACCAGTGCTACGCGAAGTGTTGGAAACCGTTAATGAATTCATGCGATGGTATTCCTCGGTGCATCGCGGTTCGGGCTTTAAGAGCAAGATCTCGACTCACGCATATGAATCGGCGCGCCGCATCGTATGTAAGTTCCTGGGCGCTAACGCGCGCGAGCATGTCGCCATCTTCGGGAAGAACAGCAGCGAAGCGATCAACAAACTCGCACATCGCATACCGCTGAATCGTGACGACGTAGTATTAGTTTCGCTGCTCGAACATCACAGCAATGATCTGCCTTGGCGTGCCAAATGCCGTGTGGATTACATAGCCGCCGACTCCTGCGGCAGGCTTGACGAAGACGACTATGGGCGATTGCTAAGAAAGCACGAGGGGCGAGTCAAACTCGTCGCCGTCACTGGTGCGTCAAACGTCACCGGTCACGTGCCCGATATACATCGGCTTGCGCTCAAAGCGCACAATTTTGGTGCGCAGATTTTGGTGGACTGCGCGCAACTCGCGCCACACCGCAAGGTCGAGATGGGGGAATTACGCGACCCGACGCATCTGGACTATGTCTCGATCTCGGCACACAAAATGTATGCGCCGTTTGGCACGGGCGCCCTAGTTGGCCGCCGCGACACCTTCGAGCAAGGTGAGCCGGAATATCGCGGCGGCGGAACCATAGAACTAGTCACGCGCGATTCGGTGCACTGGTCCGAAGCACCGGAGCGTGACGAGGCAGGTTCACCAAACGTGGTTGGCGCTGTCGCGCTGGCCGCAGCAATCAAGGAGCTAAGTGCAATCGGCATGAATGCCATTGCCCGACATGAGGGCGAACTAACTGCGTACGCCCTGGGCAGGCTGCGCACGATTGATGCGCTTAGGTTCTATGGTCAAACCGATACCGCAGGGGACCGTCTGGGAGTAATACCGTTTACGTTGCGAGGCATGTCCCATTTCCAGGTGGCAGCGATTCTGAGCGCCGAATGGGGAATCGGTGTGCGCAACGGCTGCTTTTGCGCGCACCCATACAGCTTGCGCCTACTGGACTTGCAGGAGGAAGCGATACGACGTATGCGGTCGGACATCATGATCAAGGACCGTCGCAACGCACCCGGCATGGTGCGCATAAGCTTCGGCATGTACAACACCCGAGACGAAGTCGATGTTCTTACTGAGGCGCTCCGTCATATCACTGCAGGGCACTACTGCCGGCGCTACGAACAAGACCTTTGCAGCGGAGAGTTCTCCCCGGCGGGCTGGAAACCGAGCTTGGCTGAATATTTCGAACTTTGAGAAAGTCTCTTGCCCACCCGTCAAGTACAGAATCCTTCCGGGGGCCGCATGTTCAAACGGGCTTGGTCACGGCGCTCTTAGGAGACAGGCAGCCTCAAGACATCGTCCGGGGAAGCTCTCGGGCAACCGTCTTCCGGAGAAAGCGCATGTGTGCGTGTCCGTCACGAAAAACGCATGCCACTTATCGAGCGCATCGCTGCGATGACCGAGTGCGAGCTTAATTCCCGCATTAATACTTGCCGCTCGAAGGCAACTTTGTGCTGTCCTCGTGAGCAAACCTAGCGGCATCTGCCGGCCGCCCCGCCCGCTATCCAGCACAATGGCCTTGGGGGTCAGGACAGCGCGCGTTCGTGCGCCAGCCCTAAGTCCCCTATCGCATATTGAACCGCATCTTCGATCCGGTCCAGCCATACAAACTGCAGTTTCTCGCGTGCCTCGACCGGAACATCTTCCAGGTCCTTCTGATTGCGGCGCGGCAACATCACAACCGGTATGCCAGCTCGCAAAGCGGCAAGCGTCTTTTCCTTGACACCTCCGATCGGCATCACCAGTCCACGCAGGCTAATCTCGCCGGTCATCGCAACATCCGGCCGCACCGGTTTACCGGTGAGCAGTGATACAAGCGCCAAGAACATCGCTACCCCCGCGCTTGGCCCGTCCTTGGGCGTAGCGCCGGCAGGAACGTGCACATGAACGTCGACCTTTTCGAGGGAATCGCTGGTCCACGTTTTGGCTAGCGTCAAAGCTGCCTGCGCAGACTCCTTCATGACTTCCCCGAGCTGCCCGGTCAAGATCAAGCGCCCGCTGCCAGGCACCTTACTCGCCTCGATGAACAAGATGTCGCCACCGACCGGTGTCCAGGCAAGGCCCGTCGCCACACCCGGCATGCCGCTGCGCAACGCCAGTTCGTTCTCAAAGCGCCGCGGACCCAGGATCGATGGTAGATCCGCAGTGTCGACCGAGACGTTCTCGGCTTTTCCTTCGGCGATCTGCATCGCTGCGTGTCGAAGAGAGGAGCCAATCTCGCGTTCGAGATTACGAACGCCTGCTTCGCGCGTGTAGTCGCGCACAATCGTTGCCAAGGCCGAGTCGGTCAGATTCGCTTGTTCGGGGCGAAGTCCGTTCGCTTCAAGCTGCCGTCGCACCAAATAGCGTCGCGCGATTTGAATTTTTTCTTGCTCGGTGTACCCGGGAAGTTGAATTACCTCCATGCGGTCGCGCAGCGCTCCCGGTATGGTGTCGAGAAGGTTCGCCGTGCAAATGAACATTACTCGCGACAGATCGAAATCGACGCCCAGGTAATTGTCGCGAAACTTGTGGTTTTGCTCCGGATCGAGTACTTCCAGCAGCGCGCTGGCCGGATCCCCGTGAAAACCGCCCGCGCCTGTTTTGTCAATTTCATCAAGCATCAGCACGGTATTGGTCGTCGCGGCGCGACGCATGGCCTGGATGATGTTGCCAGGCAGCGCGCCGATGTAGGTGCGCCGATGCCCGCGAATTTCCGCCTCATCATGCACACCCCCCAATGCGACACGCTGAAAAGCACGCCCTGTTGCGCGGGCGATGGACTGCCCAAGCGACGTCTTTCCTACACCGGGTGGTCCGACAAAGCATAGGATCGGACTTTTACCCTCGGGATTGAGCTTACGCACCGCCAAGTATTCGAGGATGCGTCGCTTGATCTTATCCAGGCCAAAATGATCCTCATCGAGCACGGCCCGCGCCTGCGCAAGATCAATGGATTTCTGGGGTTGCGATGTCCAGGGAAGCTCGGTCAGCCATTCTAGGTACGTGCGCAGCATAGAGTACTCAGCACCGCCGTCGCCCATGCGCTGAAGGCGTTTCAGATCCCTCTGGGCATGCTTTAACACCTCCGCGGGAAGGCCAACGCTTTCGATCGCCTTTTTCAGCTCCTCAATCTCCGCGCTCGAGTCCTCGCCTTCTCCGAGTTCCTTCTGGATCTGCCGCAACTGCTCGCGCAGTACATGTTCGCGCTGGCGCTCGTCGAAATGCGCACGGGTCTTTTCGCCAATCTCTTTGGAAAGCTTCAAGACTTCGGTGCGCGCTGACAGCATCGCTATTACCTTGTCGAGGCGGCGTACCAGATCAAACATTTCCAAAATGTCTTGTTTTTCTTCGTTCTTTACGTCGATCAGATTGGCGACCATGTCGGCTAAGACCGCCGGCGAATCGATTCCGCGCACCACGCCGGCTAATTCGTCGGGAGCATGAGGCAATAGTCCGATCGCTTCGATCGCCTGCTCCTTGAGCTGCAAAAAGCGCGCTTCGACCTCGGGCCCCTCGGCCTCAGGTTGGGGGATCATGGCCACCCGCGCTACAAGAAAGGGCCAACCCTCCAGAAACTCCAGGATTCGGAACCGCGATTGGCCTTGCACCACGAGGTGATGGGTCCCTTCCTGGCCGGTGATGTACCGCACGATTGGACCCGCTGTCCCGACCCAGTGCAGGTCGGAGGGCACGACGTCGGCCTTTTGGGGGTCACGCTGCAACAGAAAGCCCGCCTGCGATTCGTTCTTCACGGCTTCCTGGGCGGCGGCAACCGACGCCGTGCGGCCAACCGTCAAAGGCGTGAGTGCGCCCGGAAATAACACGGCGTTGCGTAACGGGATAATGACAAGCGCATCTTTGGGCAGGGGTTTTACCGGCGCACCACCTACCGACCCGGCCGGCGACTTAGCGCCCGCAGCGCCCGTTCCCTCTTTCCCGGACCAAGTCTGCTGCAGCAGCGGCCAATAATTCATGGATTCTCCCTTTTACTCTGGGCCACCTCGGCCGTCGTCACGACACGCCTCGCGCCACGGCAGCGCTGATGGCATCGTTGGGGTAGATGGGGACGGAAAACCCGCTTTCAATGGGAAGGACTCCACCGTGGGGAGGCTGGATGATCCGCTTTGTTACTTCTGGAAACGCACCGGGCAGTTTGCGGGTCAATTGCGCGTCAACGCCCCAAGCAACCGAACCGTTTGTAGCTGCGGGTCGGACGTGGCAAGAAATACCCGACCTGCCCCTGCTTGGCGATAACCAAGCCGCATCGCCTAGCGCGTCTCTGGGGCGGCCAGTTGTATCGCGGTGCGCCGGCCTTCGAAGGACTATGCGAATGGGTCCCGGAAGGGCTGAATTTCTTTCACATTTGAGGAGAAGTTATGAAAATTGTTCCCCTAGTTGCCTCCATGTTGCTGGTTTCTGGAGTTGCCTACGCCGCTGAGGTACGCGACTGGCACGATCTTGATAAGGTTCATCGGCATATTGAGGAGTCGATCAAGGAAATGGAGCGCGCCCGCGCCGCCAATCATTACGACATGGCAGGCCATGGTGCGAAGGCCGAACAGCTTTTGCGGGAAGCCGAGCGCGAACTGCACGAAGCAGTCGAATCCGCCAAGGCCGCAAAGTAAGTTTCGCCCTTGGCGTAATGGTCTTGTGACTTAGCGCTGCGCCGGGAGAAACCGCTTCATCCCGTGCGCAGCCGCTTCGCGCAAGGCGCGGGCGCCTCCTAGTGTACGGATGCGGCCGCTGTGACAAACGCTCAAGCAGCCGCTCGGCGCCGTGTGCCGGCTCCCTTGTACCCAGCCTTTTCTGCAATTGCATCAAGAGCATCGGAGAGCGTCGGACGCACCGTGCGATACAAAAGACCCAAAGCCGGCATATCAGTTTTTGCAGCCAGAGCAATTGCTGCTCCGAGGTCGCCAGTGTCGTGCTCTCTGGGAATGTCTACCACATGATTGCCGAGACGTTGGTACGTCTTGTCGGTCTTATCGAAAGTAACGCAGGGCGACAGGATGTGTAGGTAGGAAAATCCCCGGTGGGCAATCGCCTGCCTGATCAATGTCTCGAGCTGTTGCGGGCGACCGGCATATGCCTGTCCAACCCAGGTAGCTCCATAAGTTAAAACCATCATTAGCGGGTTGAGCGGCTGGTCGAAATTTTCGTATGGGCTCGTTGACGTGCGAAAGCCGACGGCCGAGGTCGGCGATGTTTGACCCTTGGTCAGCCCGTAAATACCGTTATCAAAGAGCAGGTACGTGATGTCGACGTTGCGCCGTGCCGCGTGTGGGACGTGCCCACCGCCGATTGCAAAACCGTCACCATCCCCGCCGACCGCGATGACGGTAAGCGCGTCATTGGCTGTTTTGATCCCGGTAGCCACCGGCAATACGCGCCCATGCAGGGTGTGAAAACCGTAGGTGTTGACAAAAAATGGAAAACGAGACGAGCAACCGATGCCAGAGACGACGACCGTGTCCTTGGGCGCGATGCCGGCATCATTTAGCGCGCCCGGAAGTCCGTCCACAATGCTGAAATACCCGCAGCCCGGACACCAGGTCGGCATCGAACGCGAGCGGTAAGCCAACCTTCCTGATTCGTTTATTTCGCGCAGTTTGTCTTCAAGGTAGATGGGTTGCGTTTTCATACATGTTCCTTACGCGGCCTTTTGCCGACCGGCCGCGACCCGGCGCAGCATTTCCGCAAGAATCTCGTCAACGACCATAGGCCCACCGCAAACCCGGTCGTAACGATGGACGAGCCGACCGGTCTGCGCTTGCACGAGACTCGCGAACTGTCCTTGGTAATTAAGCTCGGGCACCAGAACCACGTCACACTGGTCAATGAACTCCGCCACCGCTGCCGCCGGGAAAGGCTGCAGCATGACAACCTTCATCGCGGCACAACGCATGCCTTCCGTGCGGGCTCGAAACATGGCGGCAAGGCATTCGCCAAAGGTTGAACCCCATGCCAGAAGGCCGATTTCAACGCGGCCCTCATCGCCGAACCGTTTGTAATGTGTGAAATCCGGGTGTTGCAGCGCGGCCAACAGCTTCTCGTGACGCTTTTTGCTCATCGCTTCATGGTTCTCTGGCTGCTCGTTGACGCGCCCGAATTCGTTGTGCTCCAAGCCAGTTACCACGTGCATGCCACCGGCCGTTCCCGGCAGCGCCCGCGGGCTCACCCCGTCAGACGTGAGCGCAAATCGCCGATAGCCATTTCCCAAATCCTGTTTAGGCAGGGGTTTATCGCAATTCGGTTCGAACGGTGGCTTGGCAGGCATCACGACCGTTTCGTAGCGGTTTGACAAGTACAGATCAAGCAACACCACAACGGGTGTCTGGTACCGCTCGGCCATTTCAAAGGCTTTGCCTGCACAGCGGTAACAACCCTCGACGTTGGTCGGAGCAATCACGATTCTTGGCGCATCGCCGGGACTCCCATATAGCGCCATGTTCAGGTCCGATTGTTCCGTTTTTGTCGGAATACCGGTCGAAGGGCCGCCCCGTTGCGATACGAAAACGACCGAAGGCACCTCGGCCATCACGCCCAGACCCAGCATCTCCGACATCAAGGCCAAGCCCGGCCCGGAAGTCGCTGTCGCAGCTCGTGCCCCGGTATAGCCAGCGCCTACGGTGGCTGCAATTGCCGAGATCTCGTCTTCCGTCTGCACGAGGCGCTTGCCTCGTTTAGGCATCTCGGTGGCCAGACGCTCCATGATCGTTGTCGCCGGCGTGATTGGGTAGCCGAAGAAGTTGTCGATGCCCGCGTCCAAACAACCGTCCACCACCGCCGCGTTGCCGCTGAGCATCACCGATTGCAGGCCTGCGGTGGGTGGTCCAAATGCCACCATGTCCAGCTTGAACGTTTGCGTGCCCACGACGCGCCCAGCCTCGAAGGCTTTGCGATTAGCTTCCGCTACCGCTCCTTTGCCTTTGAATTTTTTCTCGATAATTCGCAAAAATGGCTCAGTAGCCAAGGAATACAAGCCTGCCAGGTAACCCAAGGCAACCAAATTACGCGAACGAAGCGCACCGGTTGCGCGTTCGCTCAATTCTCGCAATGCGAGCGGGTACGGAACCTGCCCCGGGCGAACGTGCGCGCTTACGTGCGCGCCCTCGGTCAAGCGAGTGATCGATTTGGCCTCGTAGATGACGGCCCCGAAATCGCGCACGTCTCCAACGTGCGGTATGCCATGCTCATCGTTTAGGCAAACGAGTACGTCAGACTTTTCCTTTAGCGAGTACACCTGCTCTGTCGTAGCCCGCAAACGCGCGACACACTTGCCGAAACCACGGATCTCGGCGGGATAAGCGTCGAAACTGATAATTCGGTAACCGGCAGCGGCGAGCGCATTGCGCAAAATGTCGCCGGCGGCAATCGTGCCCTCGCCGGCCGAGCCGCAGATCGAGATCTGCACATCGGTTCTCATCAGGCGTATTCCCAAAAAGGCGAGTGGATCGTGGCAGCACCTTCGATATGCAGCGTCTCGTCCTGAGCAGGTTCGAAGGTTTCGTCGTCTCCGGTGAGGTTGCGCGCCGCAAGATCACCCATAGCCCGCACATTTTTCCAGCCGTAGTAGAAGCGATAGCGCTTTTCCTCGCCCGACCAAATCTGGCAGACGTCGCCAGCTGCAAGGATTGATTCGTCCGTCGTGCGCAGGCTCGGGCTGACCAACAAGCCGCGTTCAATACCAACCCCCGAACCGAGCATAAACTCAACGGACGGCACCAATCCAAAAGATGGGAGCACGACATCGGCCGTGCACTCGCGCCCGTTACCAAAGATTACGCGTCGCGTCGCAAAACCGCGGGCGCCGGCTCGAATCGATTCGATGCCTCCTACCTCATCGGCTTCTATCACTTCGATTCCCATGCGCTCGAGCACTCGCAGCAGCTCTTGCCGCTGCTCGGGCGTCTCCATGTGAGGCCAAAAGGTGTTCTTTCCTGCGACCAGCACCACGCGATATCCGGTATCGATCAGTGTGCGAGCCAGATCAAGACCGATCATGTCGCCGCCGAGGATCGCGACGGTCCCGCCATCAGGCAGCTTACGGCGCATCGCCATAGCCTGTTCAAAGGACCCGAATCCGTCGAGCAACGGCTGGTACTCGGACAACTCTTCTGGCAAATACGCCCGACCTCCGGAAGCGACCAGCAACGTGTCGTAAGGCAGCTCCTCATTGTGTTCTAGCATGACGACTTTGCGTTTTGCGTCAACATTGACCACTCGCGTGCATCGGCGCAGTCCGATGCGCTGCTCCTCGTAGTACGACGGGGGATCGACCAAGAACTCCCGCCAGTCATGGACACCGCGAAAGACGCGCGGCAGATCGTAGCGGTTGTAAAAAGGCAGCGCCGACAAAGTAAGCAGGCTGATGCGCGCGGCCGGTTCGCGCTGACGCAGAGTTCGCGCCGCCTGGTTGCCAGCGACCCCCGTCCCAATAATTACGTGGTGACGCGCGGCATTCATGCGGTATCGACTTCCACAAATTCGTTACAGCTGATCGAGATGCAATTCACGGGACACGCCCGAAAACACGCGCCGCACCGAATGCACTCATTGTTGTCGATCCAAATTGCCCCCACCTGGTTCCATTCCCGCGCTTCCCGCAGATTTCCGTAAGTCCCATCCGGCTGAACTTCGACGCCTTGGACCAATTTTATGCAATTGCGCGGCGCCACCTCGATGCAGGCGCGGCAATAGATGCAACGGTCGACATCGATTTGGTAGTGCAGGTTGCAAAGGTAGCAGCGTCGGGCCTCCTGAGCTGTTTGCTCGGTATTCATGCCCGACTCAACTTCAAGCTGATTCTTGCCTAGTCGATCATGCAGTGGCGCCGTTGGCATATGCTGACGACTGATGAAGTCAAAGGCGCGTTCGCGCAACGGCGCCTCGACAGGGACGATCTGCACAACACGTTTGCGCCGGGGCTTGCCCATCAACCAGGCGTCAATTTTCTGCGCGGCCTGCCTTCCGCGGCCGATTGCTTCAACGACGGTGGTCGGACCGGTGACGAAATCGCCGCAGGCGAACAAGCCTCGCGCCGACGTCATACCGTCCTCCCCGACGCGCACGTTCTGCCACTGGTCAAGTTCAATGCGAATATCGAGAAAATCGTTGACCGTCTTCTGGCCGATCGCGATCAGCAGCGTCTCACAGGGCTCGACAAACTCCGAGCCTTCGATAGGAATGGCTTGCCGGCGGCCATCCTTGCGCCAACCCCCGAGGCGATTTTGCACAAATTCCACTCCGCTCAACCGGCCCTCTCGGTCCAAGACGATGCCAACGGGTGTTCGCAGCCCCTTGATGCGAATCCCCTCCCGCTTGGCTTCGAAAATCTCTTCCTTGGTGACCGGGATGTACTCTTCGGCCGTCCGTATGTGGATCGTGACCTCCTGGGCACCGAGCCGCGCTGCAACACGAGCGCAGTCAAGCGCCGTGAAACCTGCGCCGACCACCGCAACCCGCCGGCGAACGCTTCTGTGCTCACCGCGGTGCAGTCCCATCAAGAATGGCAGTCCGTGTTCGACGTCCTGGCAGCCGCCGGCTGGCTCCGGCGCATCGCCACGCACCTTCAGCGGTAGTGGCAGCGGTGCCATGCAGCCGGCCGCCAGCAGTACCGCATCGTGGTCCTTTAAAAGCTCGGCGACACGCACTTGGTCCGCACCATTGCCAATCGCCTGACCACGCCGCAGTTCGACTCCGAGCCGCAATGCATTGTGCAATTCAAAGTCCAGGATATCGCGCGGCAGTCGAAACTCCGGAATGCCATAGCGCAGCATTCCTCCGAAGTGCTGCTCGCGTTCAAATACCGTGACGTCGTGCCCCAGGACCGAAAGGTCATGAGCGGCCGCCACTCCGGCGGGCCCGGCCCCGACAATGGCGATGCGCTTGCCGGTTGGTGCATACAAACGCTCCGTTATCCGGTGACCAGCGCTTTTTAAGTCCGCTGCCGAGCGTTTGAGGTTGCATATGCCTACAGGCTCGCCATTGCCAGGCCAGCCGTGGCGGCAAGCGCTCTCGCACGGTCGCGAACAAATCCGACCTAACACCCCTGGCAAGACGTTGGCACCGCGATTGATTTCGTAAGCCTCGCCATGCCGACCCTCCGCGATGGCTCGGATATAAGCCGGCACATTGGTACCGGCAGGACAGGCACTTTGACAGGGGATATTTTGTGTGACCCAACCGATGTCGCGCGCGTCCTCGGAAAGCATCACCTGAGTACTGGAGGCGGACTCTCGGTCCCCCCGGTCTTGCGGCGCGATAACGGCCGACATCGCATCCTTTCGTTCAAGGTTTCTGTCAATTGCTGATTCCCGAGCCCTTCCAACGGTCGGGAAGGTGCCGCAGCCTTAAGGCTACAGGCAGCCTTTAGCGAGCCTGAATTTTGGGTTCGAATCGCGCCCTAGATGCTGATCGAGGTCAAGGGCTGCAAGTCTTGATGCCCCAACCGGGGTTTATCTCCCGAGGCGGCTCTTAACGGCATTAAGGTTTGTCAAGGCTGCAACAGGCAACGGGCCTATAGTTGCGGCAACCCGGGGGCTGCTTTGCCCGTTGCGGTGCTAAAACCCAGGGCCACGAACAGGTTTTGAACAAACGAACAACTTCTTCTAGGCCCTCGGTCGCCATCTTTTTTATGCTCGCACGCCTTCCCGCTGCCCTGCGCGGCATTATTACTGGCATAAGTCTCGTCCTTAACACGGTCATGGTTTTCTCTTTGATGGTGCCGGCGGCTCTGCTCAAGTTGCTGGTACCGAATGAGCGTTTGCGCAGACGCTGCGACGTGGTGCTCAACGCGCTGGCCTCGGGGTGGGTTGGGATCAACAACGCATGGATCAGTGCAGTGTGTCCCGCGGCTTGGGATGTACAGGGCGTGGGAGAATTGCACCCGCGGGGCTGGTACCTCGTTTCGAGTAACCATCAAAGTTGGGTGGATATACTGGTGCTGCAACGCATTTTTCATGGCCGCATCCCGTTTCTGAAGTTTTTCCTAAAACGCGAGCTCATCTGGGTTCCGGTCATCGGGCTAGCCTGGTGGGCGCTGGATTTTCCGTTCCTCAGTCGCGGTCGCGGCAAAGGCGGGCCTTATGGCGATCTGAAAGCAACACGCGAATCCTGCAAGAAATTCAAGCGCATCCCGACTTCGGTCATTAGTTTTGTCGAAGGAACGCGCTTTACGACTGCAAAGCACGCACAGCAGCGCAGCCCCTATCGTCACCTGCTTAAGCCAAAAAGCGGCGGCCTAGGCATTGCGCTGGCTACGATGGGCGAGCAATTCGAGGCTTTACTAGATGTGACGATTGTCTATCCGCACGGTGCACCCCACTTCTGGGATTTGCTTTGCGGGCAAATCGATACAGTCAAGGTCCGTGTGCAGCAGCGAGAAATTCCGACGCAACTGCTCGGCAGCGAGCCCGCGGCAGACAAAGGCTATCGACAGCAGATCAACACTTGGGTCGAGCAGCAGTGGAGCGAGAAGGACAGTCTGATTGACAGCCTGCTGCGCCCGACTGCGCAAGCAGCAGCCTAGTGCGATAAACGCTTGTGCGTTTTGCCGGTCATTTGACGTATCGATCATTAAGCCACTGCTTTTTGCACGGCTCAACATAACAAAGTACAAGCTTCCGTAGTCAGCGCGTTCGACAAGCGCAAACCAAGAGCTATTGGTCCTCGCGTTTTATGTGGACGCTATTCTTGCCAACCCGAGCCCAATTGCTTGAAATATGAAAAGATCGCCGCAACCCGCTTTCTCCTCACGATTGCTGTGTGGACTCGGTGTGGCAGAATTTGCCCCGGAGATGGCATTCCTCCGGATGTTTTTAACGTTCATCGAACTGTCTCTAGGTGGGACTAATGATGCCTACGTTGGACCGGATGGGTCGCGTAGGCCTTGCGCTGCGCGCCTGTCCAAGAACAACAAGAGAAGGACGGGCATATGTGGAGACCGATACTTGTCATTTCGTTGGGTGCGGCACTAGGCGCCGTGTTGCGCTGGTTGCTTGGCAACAAGCTCAACAGTTTCTTTATTGCGATTCCGCCCGGCACCCTGGCCGCCAACTTAATCGGGGGTTACGTCGTTGGCGTGGCCGTGGGATATTTTGCCCAGATGCCGGGGATCGCGCCTGAATGGCGTCTGTTCATCATCACGGGCTTTTGCGGTGGGTTAACCACTTTTTCCACGTTTTCGGCCGAAGTGGTTACGCTGTTGCAGGAGGGTCGTTTCTCGATGGGGTTAGTTGCGATCGCGGCTCACGTCACCGGCTCGCTGTTGATGACCCTGGCCGGGCTTGCGTCATGGTATTGGTTTCAGGCTCGTTGAATCATCATTGGGGAGTGACTTTGGACGGCTACCAAATTACTTTTTTCACCCAGCAAAACCACCGTCATCACGGTAAACCCTTAGCTGACTGGCTCATCCGCTTGGCCAAGGAACTGAATCTTCACGGCGCAACACTTATTCCAGCGAGCGAAGGTTTTGGTCACCATGGGCGCATCCATTCGGCCCATTTCTTCGAGCTTGCTGACCAGCCGATCGAGGTGCTGATGGCGGTGACGGCCGAAGAAGCTGAGCGCTTGTTCGAGCGCTTGAGAGCCGAAGGCGTTCAGCTCTTCTATGTCAAGACACCGGTGCAATTCGGCACGCTGGGTGGCGGCGACGCTTAAGCAAAGCCCGTTCGCCGACAAAATACGAAAACGGCAGACAGGCACATCACCGGCATCCTTACAGTCTGCTTTGCTGCAAATGGCCGTAAAGTGCGCCACGTGTTATTGGTGGTGCGGTTGTTCAGTTATCCATTGATAAATGGGGCGTTGGCGCGGCAGTTGCATGCAAAAACACGCGTTCAACGCTTTTCTTCGCTCGGAGATTACTTTCGGCACAATATCTTTGCCGTTTGGTCCGTCCCAACAAGTTTGCTTGGACCTAATGCAATATCCCGTCCCGGTGGCGGGGCTCATCGATGGCATTTGTCGCGCGCAACTTATTGCTAGCACGAACTTCTTGGCTGCCGCAGAAACTGTGTGCGGTCGAGCACAAAGTGCGTTGCACGTAGGGTGGAAACATGTTCGAAAAGATCCTTCTGGCTTACGACGGTTCGGAAAGCGCAAGGCACGCCTTCGATCTTGCCAGTGACGTAGCAAAAAAATATGGGGCTGTCCTTCGCGTCATCGCAGTGGTTCGGCCGCCGGACTTTGGTCAAGAGGTGGAGACCGAAGCGGTGCTGGAGCATTCGGTTACGCACTATCAAGACTTGCTTGAATCACTGAAAGCTCAACTGAATGCCTCCGCACAGGCGGCTGAGTTCGAGGTGATGATTGGACATCCCGCCGAACGCATCGTCGTGGAGGCGCAAAGATGGGGCGCCGAGTTGATTGTTCTGGGGCACCTTGGCCACGGTCTGATGGGGCGTTGGCTTGTGGGCTCAGTTGCAAAGCAAGTGATGCACCACGCGCATTGCGCCGTCCTGATAGCGCGGTGAGATGTGTAGAGATAAGAGGGGTGTAGCTAAATTCTTTGCCGCGTGTCAAATTTGCCGCCGCACGAAGCAATTTGCCGCACTTTGGTTACCTACTCTCCATCGAAAGCGGCGCGCTCATCAGGACGCACTCGACGGCATCTGAAAAAACCGTTCGATTCTCGGGTGCAGCGATACGCTATTTGCTTTGGTCAATGAAAATCGCGACGACCTTGGACCCCACTGTTTCAGGAGCGGCAGTTTGGGGCGATTTGCGTTGGTGCTTAAGGGTGGCTCTTTAGAAATTTGCTCCGTCCTGTCAAAAAACGAGTCCGGCGAAAGGGGGCCTCTTCCACAGTCGGACAATCGCCTAAGTCGTCACTGGCGGAGGCGGCATGCCTTAAACCCAGGTCCGTGTGCAACTTCCGGCTGAAATTCGCCAACGATTCGCGGGCCAAGCGGGCGGGCCACGAACTCACCGCCGTTGGCCGGATCGGTGCAAAGCGGCCCTTTACCGGTTGCAAGGTCCTCACGGCAGGGCGCAGCAGCGGACGAGCGCGATTTAGGTGGAAGCGCGGATTCAACCTCATTTAGGAAATCCTTTTCGGCGCTCATCGACCGACAAAGCCTAGCAAACAGTGCCAAGAACGCGAGCACAATTTCACTTCGCGCCTTGCGATCGCACCACAACCTTTGCAGGCGAAGGCGACTGTCCTTGAAAAAGGAAATTGACAAACGTTGTCCCAAACCACCTTACAATGGTGGCCCTACCAAGACACACGATGATCCATGCCAAATAAGCTCGCGCGCTTCGTGCTTCACTGGGTGGTCACGTCAATGTCCCTATGGGTCGCGAGCCGCGTGTTTGGCGGCATCCAGTTTGCGGACGTCTCCTCGCTGATTATTGCTGCCTTGGTACTAGGATTTGTGAATGCAATCGTTCGCCCAATATTGATCGTCCTCACGTTGCCCCTGACGGTGCTCACTCTGGGCATCTTCTTGCTGGTTATCAACGCCGTAATGCTTCTGCTGGTCTCCGCGCTTGTAAGCGGATTCACAATTTCAAGCTTTGGGACCGCTTTTCTTGCCAGCATTTTTATCTCGGTCACGAGTTTTCTCATTGGCGCCGTCCTTGGTGTTGGTACCAGACCCCAATGATTGGCACTGCCCTTGTAAGCATCAAAACGAACAGCGCTCGACAGCGATCCATCGCGATTCGCTGGTTCGTCCGTCGCCTCCGGCTCTGCTCGCTGCACGCTTACTTGCCACTTTGGCGGGGCATTTTGCCTACAAAGTGCTGGCGCGCATCGGCTGAACCGCATTTTTCTTCCTGCATCGGGACGAGCACGGTTATGGGCCATGTTTCGGTCGAGACGACGGCGTGCGGGTCTTCAATGTTCGACTCGCACGCGTCTTGCGGCCTTGCTGGTAGTCCGTTTTTTGCGTCCGCTTTAATCAGCCAACCGCACCGCGACGGTGTGCTTTAAGGAGTGCAGCGCTAATGGCACAGTTAGGATCCGCTGCGCTGGAAAAGCCGAAGATCTTGCGGGGTGATACCGCGTCCGAGCTGCGCTGCCAAGGTGCGTGGATCACGCGCATGCTCGCATCACTGGAGGAGCGCGTCGAGGGCGTCACACGCGGTTTGGAAAAGGACGTAGTGATCGATGCCTCGGCAATAACGGCGCTCGATACCTCCGGAGCTTGGTTGTTACATCGCACGGTCCGTGCGTTGGAGCAACGCGGCCAAACGGTCCAGATTCGGGGACTGCGTCCGGAATTTACTGCGCTACTGCAATTGATTGCAACCCGAGGCGCGCACGTTGGCGAAGCCGGTACACCAGCGCCGGGTGGTGGGTTGGCAGCGTTGGGACTGGCGGCATGGCAGACCGCACGCGGTCTCCAAGGCCTGTTGTCTTTTCTTGGCCAAGCGGCGCTTACTTGGGTGCGTTCGATCCTCAGCCCGGGACGAATCCGGTGGCGCGCCATCTTTCACAACATCCAAACCGCGGGATTCGAGGCTCTGCCGATCACCGGCTTGTTGTCTTTCTTGCTGGGCATCGTGATCGCCTATCAGGGCGCCGAGCAGCTGCGGCGCGTTGGCGCAAACATCTACATTGCCGACCTCGTGGGTCTTTCTATGGTGCGCGAACTCTCGCCATTGATTACGGCGATCATCGTTGCTGGCCGCTCCGGTTCGGCCTACACCGCGCAGATCGGAACGATGAAAGTAACCGAGGAGATTGATGCCCTGCGCACGATTGGCATCGGTCCGCTCGATCTGCTAGTGATGCCAAAAGTGGTCGCGTTGACCATCGTACTGCCGCTGTTGACCGTTTACACCGACATCATGGGAGTGGTGGGGGGCATGATCATGGCCCGTGCCCAGCTTCAGGTCAGCTTTACGACGTTTCTTCACAGGCTCGAAGAGGCAGTCAGCTTGACCTCGTATGTGATCGGAGTGGGCAAGGCGCCGGTGTTTGCCGTCATCATCGCGTTGGTCGGTTGCTACCAAGGATTTCAGGTCACCGGCAGCGCTGAAAGCGTCGGGCAGCGAACCACAATTAGTGTCGTGCAGTCAATCTTTTTGGTCATATTAACCGATGCGCTTTTTTCCATTGCGTTTAGCTGGCTCGAGCTATGACAGACAATGTGATCGAGGTACGGGATCTGCACACGCGCTTTGGCAGCGCAGTGGTTCACGACGGTGTGAGCTTCACTGTCAAACACGGTGAGATTTTTGCGCTTGTAGGCGCAAGCGGCTGCGGCAAATCAACGCTGCTACGCGAAATGATCGTTCTGCAGGCTCCCGTATCCGGTTCCATTCGAATTTTCGACCAGGAGGTGACCGGGCTGTCTGACGACGAGGCGCTGGCGCTGCGACGCAGATGGGGAGTGATGTTTGAGCGTGGAGCGCTGTTTAGTGCGCTTACTGTTACGGAAAACGTCACCACGGTCCTGGAAGAGCACACGGCACTAAGTGGGCCGCTTCGCACTGAAGTTGCCGAAGTAAAAATTGCGCTTACCGGGTTGCCGCTGGATGCCGGGCAGAAATACCCAAATGAGCTCTCGGGAGGAATGCGCAAGCGTGCTGCACTTGCGCGAGCTCTGGCGCTTGATCCCGAGTTGCTTTTTCTCGATGAGCCCACTGCCGGGCTGGACCCGTTAAGCGCGACGGGAATCGACGAATTGGTACGCCATCTACGCGATGCGCTGGGTCTGACGATTATGATGGTAACGCACGACCTGGACCTGCTGTGGCGAGCCGCGGATCGCGTCGCCGTGTTAGGCGATGGGCACATCCTAGGTATCGGCACGATGCCGGAGCTTGCCGAGTCCGCGCATCCGTTGGTCCACGAATATTTCTACGGGCCGCGCGGTCGCGCCGCGCGCGAGCAAGCATGGAAACAAAAGTAAATTTGGCCATCGTCGGGGCCTTCGTCCTCGTGTTGGGGGTGGCCCTGATCGGGGGCGTGTTGTGGCTCAGCAGCGGAAAGTCATTTCGGGTAGCCTACGACACCTATGTTGTATATATGAGCGAATCCGTATCCGGCCTCAGCCCCGATGCCCCGGTGCGCTACCGCGGGGTTCAAGTTGGTCGCGTGCGCAAGATCGCTCTTGCACCCGACGATCCGGAGAAGGTGCAGTTGACCCTCGATATCCAACGTGGCACTCCGATCAAGCAAGACACGGTCGCGGTACTACAAAGTCAGGGGCTGACGGGCATTGCTCATGTCGAGCTATCGGGTGGCAGCCGCGACTCGCCGCGGTTGGGGGTCGCACCCGATGAGGAATACCCCGTGATCGCCTCCGGGCCTTCGCTAATGCTGCGACTCGATACACAAGTCAGCGCCCTGCTGTCGAGTCTTAATCGCAGCAGCGAGCGCTTTAACGCCCTGTTAGACGATCGAAACCGACGCGCCCTGGGCCAGACGCTCGCCAACTTGGAAGTCGTATCGCACACGCTCGCGGACCGCGCCGGGGCAATCGACGCAGGCGTCACTGACGCAGCACACACCATGCAAAATACGGTGCGCCTGACAGGAGAGCTCTCACAACTTGTCGAGCGGGTGCGCCGTAGCGCGGATGCTTTTGACCGAATGACCGATGAAGGCGCACGTGCCGGCGCAAGCGCGGCGCGCACAATGGAAAGCGCACGTGCCGGTATCAATGCTTTTTCCGGGGAAGCAGTGCCGGAGGCACAGTCATTGATCGCCGAACTGCGCTCGCTTACGGTGTCGCTGAAGCAACTAAGCGACGAGCTTGAGCGCGATCCAAGCATGCTGCTGCGCGGAAGGACACCGCCGCAACGGGGACCGGGAGAATGAAACGCCTTTTCGCAGCGCTTGCTTGTGCCGGGATACTTGAGGCTTGCACCGGATTGCAACCCCAGCCGTCGGTGCAGCAGAACATCTTTCTTCTTGAAGCGGCCTCGGTTGCAGTCGTATCGCAGACCAAGACCGATCAGGTCATCGAGGTTGCGATGCCGCACGCGCGCGCAGGTTTCGATAGCAATCAAATGGCGTATACGCGGCGCCCGAGCGAGATTGAATATTTCTCGCACAATCGGTGGGCGGACGCTCCCGCCCGAATGCTTGCTCCGGCGCTAGCACAGGCAATCGAGCGAACGGGCGCCTTCCGGGCCGTCGTAAGGGACGCTAACACGGTGCGCCCGGATCTGCGTCTGGAAACCGAGCTCATTCGCCTGCAACAAAATTTTGGCGTACATCCAAGCCGCGTCGAAATCGCGGTCCGCGTGCTGCTTGTCGGCAGCGGCGCAACGGGCAAGCTGGCTACGGCGCAGTTCGAGGAAACCGAGGATGCCTCAAGCGAGGATCCCTACGGTGGCGTCACGGCGGCGAATCGCGCACTGTCGCGATTGGTCGGACGTATCGCCGAATTTTGTGCTCAGCAGCTGTCCCAATCCTGATCGCTGCTGGGCGCCTGCTGCGTTTTTCAATTGGGCAAAGGGCGTTCGCGAAAAGTCGATCAGGACGTCTTGCCAAAATGCGAATTAGCCCTTTCGCACGACTAGGCCATCGACCGGGTTGTACGCAGTGGCGCCGGCCTTCCAATGACGTTCGCCTCACCGTCCTTCAAGGCACTGATGGCGTTTAACTTTCCGAAGCAACGGAATCGGAGAAAAGCGCGGGTGCGACCTGGCCACCAGAGTGCAATTCGCGTTCCAGGACATCGACCGGCACGGGTCTGCCGAAGAGGAAACCCTGGTATTGGAAACAGCCACGCTGCGCAAGCATCGCTCTTTGTTGTTCTGTCTCGACACCCTCCGCAATAACCTCCAGCTCCAAGCTTTGTCCCATCTGGATGATCGTGCGTACGATGGTTTCGCTGCTTCGATTCATGGGCATGTCACGGACGAAGCTTTGGTCGATCTTTAAGACATTGATCGGCAGCCGTTGCAAATACGAAAGCGAGGAGTACCCGGTGCCGAAGTCGTCGATGGCAAACGAAACTCCCAAGGCTCGCAGCGCTTCCATCTTGGGAATGATCTGGTCAACATCTTGCAATAGCAGGCCCTCGGTGATTTCCAATTCCAGCAATACCGGGTCGGCACCGGTCGCAGCCAGAATTTCCGTGACATCGGAGACGAAATTCTCCTCTGCGAACTGCTTTGGACTGATGTTGACGGACAGACGAAGTTTTCGGGTCTGATCGAGCATCGCCCACGACTTAAGCTGGCGGCAGGCACCTTGCACAACCCAGCGGCCAATTGGCACGATGAGTCCACTGTCTTCCGCAATCCCGATAAACTGGCCGGGCGACACGATACCCTGCTCGGGATCAACCCACCGCAGTAGCACTTCTGCGCCGCGCGTTACGCCGTGATCGTCGACTCGCCGCTGAAAATGCAGTGTGAAGCGCTCAAGAGACAATGCCTGACGCAACTTCGTCTCCATCTGCGTCCGGTGCTCCAGCGCAATTTGCATTTGCGGGTCGAAGAAACAGACGGCGCTTCCGTCCACCTTCTTTGCTTCGTACATCGCAACGTCAGCGTGCTTTAGCAGCTCGTGTATATCGGTCGCGCCATTCCCCTGCCAGAGTGCGACCCCAATGCTGGCCGAACATGAAAAGGACTTTTCTTGCAGGACGCAAGGCTGCGAAATCGCTTTTAGCAACTTGTCGGCAACTTTCTTTGCGCTCAACGCTGCCCGGTCCGGCGCATCATCAAGGTTTTCTAGCAGTACGATGAACTCGTCTCCCCCAAACCGGGCGACAGTATCGACTTCGCGCACGCAGGTGCGCAAGCGACGTGCCATCTCTTGCAGCAGCTTGTCACCCTCCTCGTGTCCGAGCGTGTCATTAATCGCTTTGAAATTGTTTAAGTCGAGAAACAAAACCGCGCCGCGTCCACCGCTTCGCGAACTGCCTAATATGGCCTGCTGCAGTCGCTCCATCATGAGCTGACGATTTGGCAATTCTGTGAGCGGATCGTAGTACGCGAGTCGCGAGATCTGCGCTTCAGCTTGTTTGCGGCCTGTAATGTCCGTAATGCTCACGACAAAGTGCGTCGGGGCGCCCTGTGCATCGCGCACCGTTGAAATATTGAGCCAAACGGGAAAGACCTGATCGTCTTTTCTTTTGCACCAGACCTCCCCTGCCCAAGACCCCTGTTGATTGATCTGCGCCCACACGCGCTCGTAAAAATCTGGTGTCTGCTGATCGGAAAACAGAATCTGCGGTTTCCTTCCAACCAGTTCCTCCATGCAGTAACCGGTCATGCGAGATATCGATTCATTGGCGCGCAGCATGTTGCCGTCGACACCGCAGACAATCATGCCTTCCTGTGATTCGAAGGCGATGGCCGCAATGCGAAGCGCTTCATCGGCGCGAGCCTGCTTTTGCTCCAGCTCCATGCGAGTCAGCGCCTGTTCGATGTCATTGGCCATCTCCTGAAGCAAAGACGTGACTTTCTCGGAAAAGGCGTGTGCGCGCGTGTCATAGAAGCTAAACGCCGCGTACGGTTTGCCACCGCGCCGAATCGGTATCGATCCCGATGATCCCCAAGGCAGGTTTGGCATACGGGCACGCAGGTAAACGGTTCGGGGATCGGTGTGGAAGTTGTGAATAAATGAAGCACGGTTCTCGCGAAATGCCGTGCCCGTAGGCCCCCGTCCTTCCGGGATATCGGGACGTGAAGAGATATTGCGACCCTTAAGATAATCCGTGTGTTCGCCAAATACTGCAGCCGGTTCGATCAGATGGGTGTGCGGATCCTCTACGCCGATCCAAGCCAGTGTCATGCCACCGGATTGCACTGCGATTTGACACACGCCATGGAAAAGGTCGCACTCGTTTTTGCTGCGCAAGATTAGCTGGTTGGTCTGAGAAAGGGTGGAGTAGATCCGGTTAAGAAATCGGACTTCGTCTTCTCTCTCGCGCAATTTTGAAAGTACGTGCCGGCGGTGCTTATCATGGGCGAGAAACTGTGTGCCACTCATGATGACGACGACCGCGACATACCCTAAGGGAGCAAATTGGACAAAGGCGATAAGACCAAGTCGAACCGCGATTCCGTGCGAAGAATTGCAGGCAAAGCACACGACCGCAAGCAACATCGCCAAGGCATGGCGCGAACGCTCGCGGCGGTAGTACACCCCGAACGCATACAGTGAGTACGCCAAGAGGACCAGAATTCCCGCAGCTGTGAGGTAGGCCGGGGTTCCCGAACGGCCAACGGCGTAGGTTAATCCGTTCTCGTCCCGACCCGAGGTTTTCGTCACTTCGCTGATCGCCTCATACTGCAGGCTATAGGGCTGCACTAAGTTCAGCACAAATAGCATCGCAAGAAATACGCTTAGGCCAAGAAGCAGGGGTTGGGGCCGCACCCTCGTGTACAGGGCAATGAACCAGAGATAGAAAGCGCAAAATACGAGCGCAAATGCGATGTTCCACTTTAAGGCGGCGACAAATCCTGTGAGCTCGGTCGCCTGGAATGTCAGCGCCTGCGTCACCGAGAACGGGACGAACACCAGACACATGGCACCAAAAACCATATGAACCAAGTTCGACGGTCGTTGGCAGGCGGCAAAAAGATGCAGCGCAGCCGCGCAGACGCAGACGCCCGACATTAGATACAGACCTGGAACAATGATTGCGCTCACGCGTGTCTTTCGCTAAGCCCCGCTGCGCCGTAGGACACGGCCCCTGGGAAATTGCTGCCTGCGTCGACTGCAAACGACAAAGAGTTAGGCATCCATTCGAAGGTTTCTCCTAGCCGATTTTCCGTCCTCTTCTTTTGTCGACTCGAGAAAATACGCCGGGGGAAAGCAGTGCTTTTTCTGTCTCATGGGAGCTCCCAGGGGGCTGGCCAGCGTGTCACGAGGCAATTGCTCAGAAAATATGGGAAACCATTACTTGCTCATGGTTTTTTGCAAGCCACGTCGGACAAGGGAAACCGTGAGATTCCAACGCGTGGCAGAGGCCCGGGGGTCCACCGACTGAGTCGGGGCGCCACTTCGCATTGGCTCCTTGCATCCTGACGGTCGACTGCCTCGGTAAAAGTCGCGGCCATTGTTCTTGTCGACGCGCGAACTTTACCTAGCCAGCAATGCACGCCGCGCAAATGCGTGCTGTAGTCTCGCGCCGGGTTAATCAGGTCTCAGCCTAGCTCGCCCCGCCAAGAGTACGGCGCCTTGCGCAACGAGCGCAAAAGCCGTCATTGGCGCTCAAGGCAGGCCACTACACTAGTGTGGACCGGCGCCAGGGCATTCGCATAATCGGCGCGCGGTCCAACGCCGAGGATGCCTTGTGCGTCAGGTCGCACACCCCGGCTACGGCCCAAAAAACTTCAAGCTGCCTGCGCCCAGGCGCTTTGGTCTCGCCGTGGCTAAACAGTGCGCCGCACGAACCTCACATTCGTAGTGCTCGCACAATGCCTCGCTAAGTGAAAATTGCGCCGAAGTGGGAGGATTGTCGCACCCATCAGGGTGCTTCGATACTCCAGAGCATCTGGGATGACGACCTTCGTGCGGTTTCTATTGCCGAGTCAATTTGACCGCCGTGCCGGACTTTAAAAACGCTCCTTCCAAGGTCCGGTTGTCGTCCGCCAATTTCAGACTGACAACCGACACCGGGCAACCTTTGATCTCTTCGTTTGCCTCAATGCGAATTGTCAATTCCGTTGGAGTACTGCTCTGCATGACGATTGGAAATTCGTGTCCCGCACACGGCCAGCTCCATTTGCCGCTCTTACGCTCCCACTGCCAAGTTCCGCTTTGTCCTTTGATGGTGACCTGGACGTTTAATTCCGACCCGGTCTTGATCTTATGAGTTCCTTTCCACGTCCCATCATACGAAGGGGCTTGTTGCGCAATTGCAATTGAGACCAAAAGTGCGCCGCCAAAAAGAAAATTGCGAGATTTGTTCACTTCGTACCTCCGCACTCGAAACACCACCGAAGCAAAGCAAGTTGCCAGCAGACGTGATGAGCGTTTGCATAAGGCGCCAAAATCCTGGCTGCGGCAGATACTAAACCTGGTGGGCGGTCAGAAGGAAACGTTTCGCGAATTGCTTGCATGTCCTGCGGATTGTCGCGATGAAAATGTATCGGACCGGGTCAAAATAGCCATGAAGTGGACGGTAGCTTTTCCACTGTGCACAGCTGCAAAGCCCTCATCGCTGCCACAAGATCAAGGCAGATTCCATCGGTGTGAAGGCTTCAGGATGCAACGCCGTGACGCGGGGCGTGTAGTGCCATTGCGGTCGCGACGCCGGTACGTTTGCCGAAAAGACAAACCCGTTCATTGCGCCCGGTATGGCCGCACCTCGCACCATCGCTTGGCGCACGGGCGGGCCCTCCGGGGCCGGGTCGGCACACAGCTCCACGCTCACCCAGTTCGGTTCGATCTCACCCAGATACACCTGAACCTCAAAACTCCAGATTTCGCCCTTGCTCAGAGCGCTGCAGCGGCCAAAATGAACCTCGCGCCAATTGGCGTGGGTCTTGCTCTCCCAATCTAGCAGCGACCTGGCAGCATTACGGCCACCGTCGCAACGCTGACGGTACGCGGCAGCCGCCGGTCCATAAATTTCCTCGACGTACTCCTTAAGCATCCGATTGCTGCTAAACCGCGGCGCGAGCTCAGCGATGCTCGCCCGCATACGTGCGATCCAGGCTACGGGTAAACCGCGAGCATCGCGATCGTAGAACATTGGCGCGGCCTCTCGCTCGAGCACTTCATACAATCGCTCGGCATCGATCGAGTCAATATCAGTAGCGCTCTCTTCGGGCACTCCGATCGCCCACCCCACTTCCGGCGTATATGCCTCAGCCCACCAACCATCAAGAGTCGAAACATTTAGACCCCCATTGACAAGCACTTTCATTCCGCTCGTGCCGCAAGCTTCCCACGGTCTTCGCGGAGTATTGATCCAAAGATCCACTCCCTGCACGAGTTGTTGGGCCAATGCGATATCGTAGTCTTCCAGAAATACCGCATGAGCGCGGACCTGCGGAAGGCTGACGAACTCGAGCCATTCACGAACGAGCTTTTTGCCGATCTTGTCCTCTGGGTGCGCCTTGCCTGCGACAATGATCTGCACCGGCCGCTGAGAATTGAGCAGCAGACGAGCCAGACGATCGGGGTCTTGTAGCAGCAAATTGGGGCGCTTATATTCGGCAAAACGGCGCGCAAAACCGAGCGTCAAAACATTGGGATCAAGCGCTGCGACCGCTTCGGCGATCCTCGCGGATTCCTCCCCTCGCTGCTCCAGCTGCCAGACCAGACGCTCCCGCGCGTAATGCACCAAGTCGCGGCGCTTCATCGCCGCAAACCCCCACAGCGTGGCGTCGTCTTTGGTGCGAATTGCCTCGACGAGGTTGCTCACGCCCCCAAGCCATCGATCCTTGCCGCACGCGGAGGTCCAAAGCTCATCAGCCCAGACCGAATCCCACGACGGAACGTGCACCCCATTCGTGACGTGCCCGATAGGCACGTCCCAATCTGGCCAGCCGGGGAAGAGATCGCGAAAGAGACGGCGGCTCACCTGACCGTGCAGGCGGCTGACCCCATTTGCTTTGATGCAGCCGCGCAAAGCGAGATAGGCCATATTAAATGGCTCGGCTTCGTCCTTCGGATCGCGGCGTCCTAGCGCCAGCAGCTCCTGAACCGACGTATTGCACTTATCCCAGTAACCACGAAAGTACTGGCATATCAATTCAGGAGCAAATGTGTCGAACCCCGCGGTCACCGGCGTGTGCGTCGTAAAGACGTTGCCGGCACGAGTTGCCCACCATGCCTCACGAAATGAGACCCCTTTTTGCGACATGTAGCGCCGAGCGCGCTCGATGACTGCAAACGCAGCATGCCCTTCATTTAGGTGGCATACGTCGACGTCGATGCCCAACTCGATGGGCAGCGACCAACCCCCAATCCCAAGCACGATTTCCTGCAGCAGGCGCATCTCTGGCGCACCATCGTAGAGCTTGGCGGTAATGCCTCGGTCTCCCGGCCCATTTAGCAGGTCGTTGCTATCCAAGAGATAAAGCTGAACCCGCCCAACATTTGCCTGCCAGACGCGCAAATAGATGACGCGGCCAGGAAGCTCCAAGGGAATACGCAACCAGGCACCGGTCGACCCCATTACCGGCTGGATCGGTAGGTCCGCAGGATTGTTGTATGGATAGGCTTCGCGCTGCTGCCCGCTAGCGTCAATCATCTGGCGGAAGTAGCCCTCTTGGTACAGCAGCCCAATGCCCACGATCGGCAGACCAAGGTCGCTTGCCGTCTTTAGGTAATCGCCCGCCAACACGCCAAGTCCGCCCGCATACAGCGGGAATGCTTCGCCTAAGCCAAACTCCATGCTGAAGTAGGCAACCGTGCGAATTCCAAGCTCGCTATAGCTTGCAGCGAACCATCCGCACTCGCGTCCGTAACGTTCGCGCTCCTCGATGAGGCGTCGAAGTTCTTGCTGAAAGCCTGTATCAGCGACGAACTTTTCAAGAGTCTGCTGGGACAGATTCTGCATGATGGCCCACGGGTTTCGGGTCCGCTCCCAAAGCGAAGCATCGAGGCGGCGCCACAATGCATCGCCAGCGTGACTCCACGTCCAGCGAAGATCCAGCGCCAGCTCCATGAGTGGCATCAGGCTCTCGGGCCAAATGCGCGGTATAAAGTGATTCATTTCCCAACCTCGCCTACATTGGCCCGCTACGCCCTGGCGTGATCCCGACTCGGATCATCGCCGCGTTTGCCCTTAGGGGGTCGCCCGTGCGAGCTTTTTTTCGATGCTTTCAATTAGCTTTTCGTAGGGCGCAACAAATTTTTGCACCCCCTCGTCCTCGAGCTGCTCAGCGATGCGCGCAAGGTCGACTCCGGTTTGCGCTAACCGCGCAATCACCGCCTCGGATTCGGAAACGTTCTGCGTTAATCGAGCCTGTGGGCTTCCGTGCGCGCGGTACGCTTCAAGAGTCTCCAGCGGCATGGTATTTACAGTCTCGGACCCAATGAGCGGTTCCACGTATTTCGTATCGGAATACGCGGCGTTCTTGGTGCTGGTGCTTGCCCATAGAAGGCGCTGCGTTCGCGCACCCTGGCGCCGCAAGGATTCAAAGCGCGGGCCCGAGAAGAGCGCTTGGTAGTGGGCATACGCGAGTTTGGCACAAGCAATAGCGGCTTGGCCCTGGAGCTGTTTTGCGTCGAGCGCAAGTTGTGCCGGTTGTTCTGCTACGCGCTCCAGTACGGTATCGACGAGCGTGTCAATGCGGCTAAGAAAAAAGCTCGCCACAGAGGTCACTTGGTGTACAGGTTGACTGGCCTTGATCCGGTCTTCCAATGCGGATAAGTACGCTTGCGCCACCTGCTCGTAGCGCTCCAGGCCAAAGAGCAAGGTTACATTAACGTTGATTCCCTCAGAGAGCAAACTTCGGACCGCGGGCAATCCCGCACGGGTTGCCGGCACTTTGATCAGTACGTTGGGTCGATCAAGCGCCGACCACAGTTCATGGGCCTCGCGTATCGTACCTTGCGTATCGTGCGCAAGACGCGGCGAAACTTCCAGGCTGACAAATCCTTCGGTGCCTCGGGTTGCTTTAAAGACCGGTTGAAGTAAAGCGGCAGCGTCCGCGACGTCGCGCACCGTGAGGTGTCGATAGATTCTCAGAGCACTAACCCCTTCTGCTGCGAGCGCGGCAATTGCTCTGTCGTAATGGCCAGTGCCATTGATTGATTTTTCAAAAATAGCCGGATTCGTCGTGACTCCTGTAATCCCATCATCCTCGATTAATCGACCTAACTTTCCCGAGTCAATGAGTTCTCGGTCCAGGTAGTCGAGCCAGATGCTTTGTCCATAGCGACGGATTTGCTTAAGCGCACTGGCGTTCATTGCTCGGCTCCCTTCCGCTGTTCGCCGACCCATTTCCACTCGGCGACTTCCGGCATGTCTGTGCCGTGCACCGCAATGTATTCGCGGTGTGCGGTTAATTTGTCACGTAGCGCCTGCTTGATGTACCCGGCTTGCGCGCCGAGCTTCGGCATCCGGTCGATCACATCGCCCGCAAGATGGTAGCGATCCAGGTCATTGCGCACCACCATGTCAAATGGGGTGGTCGTGGTGCCCTCCTCCTTGTACCCGCGCACGTGCAGATTGCTTTGACTGCGACGCCGGTAGGTCAGTCGGTGTATCAACCAAGGATATCCGTGAAAGGCAAAAACAACAGGCTTATCCACGGTAAAAAGCGAATCGTAATCACGATCGGATAGTCCGTGTGGATGTTCAATAGCGGGCTGCAACACCATTAGATCCACGACGTTGATGACGCGGATCCGCAACGCCGGCAGGTAGGTCCGCAGCAACGAAACTGCGGCAAGAGTTTCAAGCGTCGGGACATCGCCGGCGCAGGCCATCACAACGTCGGGCTCGCCGCCCTGGTCGCTACTTGCCCATTGCCATATGCCGATGCCGGCGCTGCAATGCTTGATGGCCTCGTCCATGTTCAGCCATTGGGCCTGCGGCTGCTTGCCAGCGACGATGACGTTGACCAGATCGCGACTGCGAAGACACGCATCAGTGACAAACAGCAGCGAATTCGCATCGGGTGGAAGGTACACACGGATCAGGTCGCCTTTTTTGTTGATTACGTGGTCAATGAAACCCGGGTCTTGATGCGAAAAACCGTTGTGATCTTGGCGCCACACATGGGAAGTCAGCAGATAGTTAAGCGAAGCAATCGGGCGCCGCCATGCGATCTCCCGGCTCGCGACTTTGAGCCACTTGGCATGTTGGTTAAACATGGAATCGACAATATGTATGAATGCCTCGTAACACGAGAAGAGGCCATGCCGCCCCGTAAGCAAGTAACCTTCAAGCCATCCCTGACAGAGGTGTTCGCTGAGAATCTCCATCACCCGGCCATCTGGCGAGAGATGGTCATCCTCCGGAAGTCGCTCGGCCATCCACGCTCGGTCAGTCGCGTCAAAAACCGCGTCGAGCCGGTTCGACGCCGTCTCGTCGGGCCCGACGATGCGAAAATTGCGGCGTTCCTGGTTGCGCCTTATCACATCGCGCAGGAAGACACCCAACACTCGGGTTGCTTCCGCTTGCACGAAGCCGGGGGCTGGCACGTCGACCGCGTACGCACGAAACTCCGGCAGATCCAAGTCCTTAAGCAGCAAGCCGCCGTTTGCGTGCGGATTGGCGCCCATCCTACGTTCGCCTCGCGGCGCCAGATCGGCGTACTCAGATCTGAGCGCACCCGTCTCGTCAAAGAGTTCTTCGGGTCGATAACTCTTCATCCACTCCTCGAGCAACTTTAAGTGATCGGGCTGACTCACAAAAGCTCCTAAAGGGACTTGGTGCGAACGCCAATAGCCTTCTGTCTTCAGACCATCGACCTCCTTGGGTCCGGTCCATCCTTTTGGGGTCCGCAAAATGATCATGGGCCAGCGCGGCCGCTTGTTAGTGCCCGCATCGCGGGCCTCGCGCTGGATTGCAAGCACCTCGTCGATCACTTGATCGAGCGTCACCGACATCAAGTGGTGCATCTGCTGCGGCTCCGAACCTTCCACAAAATAAGGCTTGTAGCCGTAGCCGACGAACAAGCTCTCGAGTTCCACCCTATCGATGCGGGCAAGGAGCGCAGGACTTGCGATCTTGTAGCCGTTTAGGTGCAAGATCGGCAGCACGGCACCATCGCGAACAGGGTTTAGAAACTTGTTCGAGTGCCAAGCGGTTGCCGCCGGACCGGTTTCCGCCTCGCCGTCGCCCACCACACAGCACGCAATCAGATCGGGGTTATCGAAGACGGCACCGTAGGCATGCGCGAGCGAGTAGCCCAGCTCGCCGCCCTCGTGGATCGAGCCGGGAGTCTCGGGAGCTACATGGCTTGGCACACCACCGGGGAACGAGAATTGCCGAAATAGTCGTTTCATTCCCTCGGCGTTTTGGCCCACGTTCGGATAGATCTCGCTGTAAGTTTTTTCCAGGTACGTGTTAGCAACGAGCGCAGGCCCGCCATGACCGGGACCCGTAACGAAGATCATGTTCAGCGATCGAGCCTTGATCACCCGATTCAGGTGCACATAGATGAAATTCAGGCCTGGAGTTGTCCCCCAGTGCCCGAGCAATCGCGCTTTGACATGTTCGAGCCGAAGTGGCTCCCGCAGCAACGGGTTATCGAGCAGATAAATCTGCCCCACCGACAGATAGTTGGCCGCGCGCCAGTATGCGTGCATTTTGCGAAGCTCCTCTTCGCGCTGGAATTGCGCCGGATCTTCGCTGGGTGTCTGTGTCGACACGCTCCTGCCGCCATTCATGAATTGCTCTCCCGCCTGTTTGCTAGTCCTGCGCTGCCCCAACGAGCGCGTACGTGTGCCGCGCGATCATGAGCGCTTCATCGGCCCGAATGACCCACGCCGAGATGCGGCTGTCGCGTGCGCTGATTCTCGGTCCTCCACTCGCATTGGCGTCGCCGTCAAGAGACAGGCCCAACCAATGCAGCGCTTCGCAAACGCGGTGGCGAACGAATGCGGCGTTTTCACCGATTCCCCCCGTAAACACTAATGCGTCGAGGCCACCTAAGGGCACAACCATGCTGCCAATTGCGCTGATGATTCGGTGACAAAAAAGGGCAATCGCTTCTTGCGCCTCGGGAGTGCGGCTGGCAAGCAGTGTGCGCAAATCGGCGCTCAGGCCAGATACCCCGAGCAGGCCGCACTGTTCATAGAGCAGATGCTCGAGGCGCGGTGCATCAAACTGCTTTTCCCGAATCAAGTACAACAGGACGCCCGGATCCAACCATCCCGGACGCGTACCCATGACCAGTCCATCGAGCACGCTAAATCCCATCGTTGTGTCCACGCTGCGGCAATGATCAAGCGCACAAAGGCTTGCGCCATTGCCCAAATGGGCAACGATGGTACGACCTTGGGCTGCACGTGCGTCGTATTGCGGCAATGCCGCTGCGATGTACTCGTAGGAAAGTCCGTGAAACCCATAGCGAACGATGCCGGCCTGGGTCAATTCCCTAGGTAGCGCGAACAATCGCGCGATAGGCGGAATGCTCTGATGAAACGCGGTATCAAAACAGGCAACTTGCGGCAGATGCGGATACATCACCGCTAGCGCACGGATGGCTGCGAGGTTCTGCGGAAGGTGCAGCGGCATCAAAGGGGTCAGCGTGTTGATCTGTTCAAGTACCCCTGGCCCGATCCGAACCGGGGAACGGTGCAGTGCGCCGCCGAAGACGACGCGATGACCTGCAGCCAGGAGCGACCCGCTGCCTGCGTAATGCTCAATCCAAGAAATCACATAGCTTACGAGTTCCTCGGCCGATGGCTCGGCGCCCTGCGACCAGCAATGTTCGGCGAGCTTTACACCGCGCGCATCGTGCGCAAAAAATTCAGGGGTGGATCCAAGGTCTTGTATCGCGCCATCGGCTACCCGCTCAAGCCGGGCCTTGGCGCCGGCAGAAAAGACGCTGAACTTAAAGCTCGAAGAGCCGGCGTTGATTACTGCGATAGTTTGCTTCATGGGAAGGAAGTCCATATTTCCCGAGAAATCTAGCAACGCACTTTGACGAAACTATTCTCGGGGCTGCCCATGCGGCAATGCGAAAAAGGCCGACGTGCAAGGAGTGCGAGCCGCGACTTGCGCGCACCGCTACCGGTGCCTTGTTTTGGTGCCGCCCCCAATCAGGTCCCGGCTTTTGCCAAGCGCGCCATCGTCCTTGAGTCGAATCGGCGACCTTGCTGGCACATACTAAGCCGCAGCGTCGTGACCTACTTCCCTGGCAGTTGCGCCAATGGTTGCAGAAGATCTTTCGGTCGGTAGCCGCGCGCAACTTTCTGCCGGCCGAAATGGCCACTGGGAGTTGAACAGGTTAAAACGCGGCAATACCCCGGCAACCTCCTGGCGCGTAGCTTCGAAGGCCTCGAGCGTACCGACATCGCGCCAGTAGGCGGGCTCTTCGTATGGTTGAACGCCCGGCACGCGGTTAGTCAAGAAGTCGTACGCAAAGATCCGATGCGTCCGAGGAAGGCGCGGCATGATATGCAAGCCAAAATCCGCATCTCCTCGACGATGCGCCTGATTAAGCACATCGGCCAGTACTGCTCGATTGAACAGATAGTTGCCCATCGATGCGTAAGCCCGCTGCGGATCGGTTGGCAGTGGCGTCGGGCAGCTTGGTTTTTCTTGGAATTGAGTCAATTCACCTTGTCGACCCGTGGCCAAAATCCCGAACGCAGAAGCCCGCTGAATCGGTACTGGGAGCGCGGCGACGGTGATCTCCGCGCGCCGCTCTTCATGAAAACTGAGCATTTGTTGCACGTCCATCCGATAGACGTGGTCAGCCGCAAAAATCGCCACCAGGTCTGGTTTGTGACGTTCGATAAGATTCAGATTCTGGTAGACAGCATCGGCAGTGCCCTTGAAATTGGCACCTGTGTTCGGGTCGGGTAATACCGCCGCGACAAATCGATCCGGGCCATGCAGGCGCGGCACCCAATGACTGCGCAAATGGGCGAGGATGGCTTGCGGTTTGTACTGCAATAAGACGTAGATCGAAACGATCCCCGAATTGACGAGATTGCCGAGGACAAAATCGATGATCCGCAGACCGTTGGCCAAGGTCAGCGCGGGCTTGGGCACATGTTCAGTCAGGGGGTGCAGGCGCGTACCTTCACCACCGGCCAGAACCACCGCTAGCGCCTTCACCTCGACGCGCTCCTTGCTTTGCGCCTGGGCCAGCCTCTAAAGGAGCTTACCCGGCAGTCGCGCTCAGAACCCAAGGAAAACAGCGCGCGTGCAAATTGGAAACCGCAACGCCCACCCTCGGGTCCGTAGCCGCGACTCTGGCCTCAAGCGCTTTCTATTGCCCTCCTTACTCCCTCCAAACTATTGCAGCGTAATCTTGCAAAATCTGTGTCCTTTGATGGATATCAATGAGGCACGCGCAGCCGCATCAAAGCGACCGTACCTGCCGCAAGGGATTTTGTTTTTGACATGCCCGTTGAGTCGCCTTCGGGCAAGTATGCAGGAGCTACCTTGGTTGCAAGCGTAAATTGCGCGCAATCTCAAGGCAAGCGCCAACAAGTAGCAATCACTCTTTCAAGGCACCTGCGAGGATCGCATGCGGCAATGCCGCATTGGTCCATCTTGGTCCTTCGCCCACCGTACGGTGCGATGGCAATAGGGGGCTGTAAGCGGCCACTGTCGCCGCCTAACCCACTAAGCCTTGCGGCCCACAAAGCGCAAGCGGTGCCGTTTTTGTGGCGTCGCCTTCCGGTGCCAAGGGAAAGCACGTTCGCGCAAGGCCGCTGCACTTATTGCAATACGCGCCTTGCCGCACAACAACCCACGAAGCTACGTTGACAAGTTGGCGTCGTGCCGCCAAACAAAGATACCGACTCGCTTTTGTTGCGCCTCAGATCGACTTCGGCGCGGTCAATTTCTCGACCTTGGCGGCTTTGGCCGCGACGCGGGCACGTAATTTTTCAACGTCAACCACAAACCGGCTATGGCTGCCCTGACTGATCTCTTCGATGTCGTCCTTCGCATGCAAACTGAAGGTCACAAGTCGACCTTCAATCTTGCTGACGGTCACCGTAATCTGGACCGTCATTCCGCGAAGTGTCGAGGCGCCATGCGACACGCTGATGCCTGTCCCGACCGAGTCTTCGCCGGTATCAACGTGGTCGAGCAAGAATTCGCGACATGCGTATTCGAAATCCCGAACAAGGGCGGGGGTCGCGTAGACCCTGAGGGATTCGCCGAGAAAATCAATCGTCCTTGACGTATCAATTGCAATGCTTCGTGTAGCGGACAGGCCCGCACTTAAGCTGCTTTTCATCTTTTTTCTCCTCCGACTAGCCGCACTCAGCACAAAAGATACGATGCGACACCTGTCAATAAAAATTCTGTATCACGAATGCCGATGCAACCGACCGGGCGTGACGGCTGCATCTTCCGCTTTTGCCCCTGCGCACCGCAGGCCAAGGTGCTGTCGCGCAGCAAAAGCCGTGCTTGTGCACGCGCAGCATTGCGCCATTTGGCGGAAGCATAATTGATACAGATCATGCGAAAATTTCTCAATGCTTGTATCGTAGTTTTGCAACTAGCTTCAACGAAGTTTGGCGCAGATAGCGTAACGCAGCAGCCCCGGTGCAGTCGCTGCGTTACTTATTTATTTGCAAGGGGCTTTGCGCCCGGCGCTCGGGCCGTTGCGCGTTAACCAGTGGCCTGCCGCTGTAGCACTGGGCTCCCCGGGCGTTGCTCGGCTTAGCATTTGCGCCGCAACCGCTCGCGCGCGCACGAGATTTTGAGACTCTCGCGCGGGCGGGTACCTAAGGTGTCGATGGGGAAAAGCCAAATGACCGGTATGAAGCCCAAAACCGTCCAGCACATTCCGACCTTTTGCTACAACTGCGTCTCCGGACCGGACTTCATGAAAGTCAAGATCGAGGACGGCGTCGCCACCGACATCGAGCCAAATTTCGACGCGGTAGATATCCATCCTGCACGAGGACGCGTCTGCGTCAAGGCCTACGGGCTGGTGCAAAAGACCTATAACCCCAATCGCGTGCGCACACCGATGAAGCGCACCAATCCGAAAAAGGGTCGCGACGAGGATCCGGGTTTTGTCCCAATCTCCTGGGATGAAGCGCTCGATATGGTCGCTGCAAAGCTCAATGCGATTCGCGCCAAGGGACTGCTGGACGAAGCAGGCCTGCCGCGTGTGGCGGCAAGTTTCGGTCACGGTGGAACGCCAGCCAATTACATGGGCACTTTTCCGGCATTCTTGTCCGCGTGGGGACCAATCGATTACAGCTTCGGCTCGGGCCAAGGCGTCAAATGTGTGCATTCCGAGCATCTGTACGGCGAATTCTGGCACCGTGCATTTACTGTTTCCGCCGACACACCCAACGCCCGCTATGTCATCGCGGTCGGCGCCAACGTCGAGGTCACAGGTGGCCCTTGCGCCGTTATTCGCCACGCCGATGCTCGCGTGCGCGGCTACAAGCGGGTGCAGGTCGAACCGCATCTGACAATAACCGGTGCATGTTCCGCCGAATGGGTGCCCATCCGACCCAAAACGGACTCGGCGTTTCTCTTCGCGCTAATCCACGTGCTGCTGCACGAGCAAGGACTGCCGAAACTTGATCTTGCGTTCTTGCGCGATCGGACCTCCTCGCCCTATCTCGTAGGACCCGATGGCCTATATCTGCGCGACCCCGTCAACGAACATCCGCTCGTTTGGGACGAAGCCAGCAACCGCGCGGTCCCGTTCGACACGCCCGGTGCACGACCCGCGTTGGCGGGGCGATATCGCGTAGGTCGGGCTCGGCTCACCGATGCCGACGACGTGCGCCGCGACGTTGAGGATGCTGAGGGCGCCACGGCCTGCGAAATGCTCATTACGCACATGGCAAAGTACACACCAGAGTGGGCAGCAGCTATCTGTGACGTGCCAGCGACCACGATCCGCCGCATTGCCGGCGAGTACCTCGAAAATGCCTCGATCGGTGCCACGGTGCAGATTGACGGCAAAACTCTTGCACTTCGGCCCGTTGCCGTCACGCTTGGCAAATCGGTCAATAACGGTTGGGGCGCGTATGAATGCTGCTGGGCTCGCACCGTGCTCGCAGCACTAGTGGGCGCGCTCGAGAATCCGGGCGGAACGCTGGGCACGACGGTGCGCCTGAACCGCCCCCAGGACAACCGCCATCTGAGCGTCGCACCAGGCGAAGACGGATTTATGGTCCAGAACTTTAATCCTACGGACCGCCAGCATTGGACTGCTAAACCGACGAGTCGCTCCGCACATACCACGTTAGTGCCCATTGTCGGCAACAACGGTGCATGGAGTCAGGCTTTGGGACCGACTCAGCTGGCTTGGATGCATCAAATGGAACGTCCGTCGGACTGGAACATGCCGGCACCGACGTTTCCGGAACTGTGGATCGTCTATCGCTCCAACCCTGTCATCTCCTTCTGGGAGACGGGCAAGCTGGCCAAGATCGTGGCGCACTTCCCGTTTACCGTCTGCTTCGCCTACACAATCGACGAAACCAATTACATGGCCGATTTGTTGCTGCCCGAGGCAACCGACCTGGAGTCGACCCAACTGATCCGGATGGGCGGCACCAAGTACATGGAGCAGTTCTGGGACTACAAGGGTGTTGTGTTGCGACAAGCCGCTGTGCAGCCACAGGGGGAGGCGCGCGATTTCACCTGGATCAGCACGCAGCTTGCCAAACGCACGAAGTTGACCCGCGGCTACGTCGAGGCGATCAATCGCGGCGTCTCTGGCGCTGCGCCGCTAAAGGGAGAAGGGTACGACTTTAGCCTCGATGTGCAGCACAGCCCCGAGCCGGCCCGCATTTGGGATGCGGTATGTCGGGCGGCAACGTTCGTGCTGTCCGCTGGCAAAGAGTCGCACGACCTTGATTGGTTCAAAAAACACGGTTTTTATGCGATCCCGATTTCGCGGCTCGAGTGGTATTTGACACCGACTATGGAGCGCATGGGCCTGCGTTACGAGCTGCCTTATCAGGAGCGACTGCTGCGCATCGGCCGCGAGCTGAAAAACCGGCTTCATGAGCACAAGATGAACTGGTGGGACGAGCAGCTTGCCGAATACAGTGCGCTGCCCGAGTGGCACGATGATCCCGAGCGCTGGCTCAGGAACCTCGAACACGCGGGCGCGCGAAGGGAGGATTTTCCCTTTTGGTTGTTGGCCACAAAGAGCATGCAGTATCACGCCGGCGGCAACGCCGCGATCGAACTGATGCACGAGGTCGCCGAAACCCTGCACGGACACACCGGTGTAATGATCCATCCCAAGACTGCGGCCGCCTTAGGTATTGCGGAGGGCGATCGCGTTGAGATTCGCTCGTACATTGGTGCGACGTATGGCAAAGCAGCGCTTGTTCAGGGCATACGCCCGGACACGCTCGTGGTCACCGGACAATTCAGTCACTGGGCAACGCCTTTTGCCAAGGACCTGCAGCTTCCTAGCTTAAACGCGATTGCACCGATGTCCCTTGAGCTTACCGACGCTACGGGCTCGGGTGCCGATATTGTTCGCGTCGCGCTGCGTCGCGTGGCGGGAGCCGAGCAATGAGGCGCTACGTGATGGTAATTGACCTGCGGCGCTGCGTGGGTTGTCAGACATGCACCGCCGCCTGCAAGAGCGCAAACGCGACACCGCCTGGCGTGCAGTGGCGTCGCGTGCTCGATATTGAAAGCGGTGAGTTCCCCGACGTGCGCCGTAGCTTCGTGCCCGTGTCGTGCATGCACTGCGCCAATCCACCGTGCGAAGAAGTGTGCCCGACGACCGCAACCAAAAAACGCGCCGACGGATTGGTGACCATCGACTACGAGCTGTGCATCGGCTGCGCTAATTGCGTGATGGCCTGCCCCTACGAGGCCCGCAGCATTGTGCGTGAAAGCCGCTACGCCTATGGCAAAGAGCCGATTGCGTCGGAGGCTGCACGCTGCGACTCTGCGCGGCTAGGGGTGGCTACCAAATGCACATTCTGCCGTGATCGTATTGATCGGGCTGCCAGCACAGGGCAGGTGCCGGGTGTCGACCCCGACGTAACACCGGCGTGCGTGAATGCGTGCATTTCGGGGGCAATGCATTTTGGCGATATTGCCGACCCTGGCAGCAATGTGTCGCAGCTGCTAGCTGAGACTTCGAATTTCCGGATGCACGAGGAACTCGGTACCGACCCGGCGGTGTACTACATATGGAACCATTCATGAGCGGTCCTACGCACCTCGTGCCACGACGACAAGGCAACTGGGACTGGCGTGCCGCCGCGAATTTCATTTGCGGTGGCAGCGGCGGCGGGCTGCTGCTGTGGACCGCCTGCGCCTCCCTCGGTGGATCAGATCTTCGCGCCTTTGTGCTTGCGGCCCTTGCGCTCATTGGTGTCGGCTTGACATGTGTGTGGTTCGAGCTAGGCCGCCCGTGGCGAGCGATAAATGTCTTGCGCCACGGCGCATCATCCTGGATGACGCGCGAAGCGATCGTTGCGGCTTTGCTGTTTTGCTGCGGCGCAATTGCGCTTGCCGATGCCCAGCAGGTATTTGCGCTTGACGTCTCGGGCGTACTCGGCCTGGCCTTTCTCTATAGCCAGGCGCGCATCCTGGCCGCCAATAAAGGCATCCCGGCGTGGCGACATCGCCGCTGCTTGCCGCTGGTGATCGCCACAGGACTAGCAGAGGGCGCCGGTCTATTGACACCCCTCGCACTGATTAAGCCGGCCGCACTGATACCTTTAAGCCTATTGCTGGCCCTGAATGCTGCGGTGCGCCTGCTGGCCTGGCAGCGATACCTTCCGGCACTTCGACGCGACGGTGCACCGGTTGGCGCGATCACGGAGCTGCAGGCTATCGACCGCGGATCGATATGGTCGGGTGGCGCTGTCCCCATCGCGCTCGTTTTACTCGCCGCATCAATTGCGCAGCCCCTGCTTGCCGTGCTCGCCGGCGCGGTGGTCGTTTTCACCGGCGCACGACTCAAGTACACATTAATCTGCCGCGCTTCGTTCATTCAAGGCTTCGCGTTGCCGAAGATCCCTGTTCGGGGGGCGGGGGTCACGGCGCCTGGCGTTAAGCCGGGGTGGGAGAACGCGCAGCCCAAGGCGCGCGACCGGACAAAAAGCTCGGAGCTGGCGTGAAGCGCCTCGGGCTCTTGCGGGCCCGGTGCGATCCACCTGAGGCGACGGCTTCGACCGCAGTCGGTAGGACTTGCTTCGGTTTTCGCCGCGGCAGCCCCAAGTCGTCCCAAAGCTGCACACAAACCGATGCTGGCGATGCCGGCCAGTTCCGACTTACCATTTGAACACAAAATCGAACCCTAACCGCTCTTCCCTGCACTTACCGTATGGAGGTGCCGCGCAGGTTGCAGCATCCCACTAAGCCATGAGGCGCATTGACCACGAAATGCGCATCAGGTGCAGGCCATTTTCACCGAGCTCGAGCAAAATCGTGCATGAGTTCAACAATTCGCGCAACGCAGCCTAACCTAACAGGCAAGGCGGATCGTGGAATCACACGCTCAGGAGGAATTGATGATTCAGAAGGGGCCTTACACGACAGAAGACGAACCAGTCGAGAAAGCCAGCCTCAAGGAGCTGCGGGCGCTGCAACTGCAGCGCATGCAGTGGTCACTTACGCACGCCTATGAAAACGTCACACATTACCGCGCGAAGTTCGATCAGGCCGGAGTGCACCCGCGCCAGCTCAAGGATCTTTCGGATCTGCAAAGATTCCCGTTCACCACGAAGGCAGACTTGCGCGAAACCTACCCGTACGGAATGTTCGCGGTGCCCATGCGGGACGTTGTCCGGGTGCACGCCTCTTCGGGCACAACGGGACGTCCGACGGTCGTGGGCTATACGCGAAACGACATCGCGATGTGGGCCAATGTGATGGCTCGCTCGCTACGCGCGGCCGGTGTGACAAGCGAAGATATTTTGCTTAACTCCTATGGCTACGGACTATTTACGGGCGGCCTTGGCTTGCATTACGGTGGCGAAGTTCTGGGCTCGACAGTCATACCCATGTCGGGTGGTCAGACGGAAAGGCAAGTGCAGATGATCCGGGAGTTGCACCCCACCGTACTGCTGTGTACGCCGTCGTACTCGCTAACTATTGCCGATGAACTGACGCGGCAAGGGATCAAGGCCGGCGAATCTTCGCTGCGCGTTGGATTGTTTGGCGCGGAACCATGGACCAACGAAATGCGCCGTGAAATCGAGACACGCCTTGGAATCGACGCGGTGGACGTTTACGGTCTTTCGGAAGTGATCGGACCCGGGGTAGCCTGCGAATTTGTGCAGACGAAAGATGGCCCGCACATTTGGGAGGATCACTTCTACCCCGAGATCATCGATCCGGACACCGGCAAGGTGCTGCCCGATGGAGCCGATGGCGAGCTTGTTTTCACATCGCTTACCAAGGAGGCGTTGCCCGTCGTCCGATATCGCACACGCGACCTCACGCGCTTGCTGCCGGGGACCGCACGAAGCATGCGACGTATGGACAAGATAACCGGCCGATCCGATGACATGCTGATCATCCGCGGGGTCAATGTGTTTCCGACGCAGATCGAAGAAATCCTCCTAAGAAACTCTCACCTTGGTGGCATGTACCAGTTGCACCTCTCGCGCGAAGGCCACCTTGACAGGCTCGACGTTTACGTCGAACTAAAGCCCGAATTTTCCGACTCGACCGGCCAAGTTCAACGTGAGCAGATCGGGCGCGATGTCGCACACCACATCAAATCCTTGATCGGGGTCACCGCCGATGTGCATGTGACGCCAACCGATACGATCGAGCGCACGCTAATCGGAAAGGCCAAGCGCGTGATTGACAAGCGGCCAAAGTAATTCAAAAGGCTGCTACGCAGAGGAGAACAATCCGGTGCTTGTGCAGTTCTTCTTATCCGGTCTCACCGTAGGGGCAACCTACGCGCTATCTGCGCTTGGCTTCACCCTGATCTACAACGCCTGCAACGTTATTAATTTCGCGCAGGGCGAATTCATCATGCTCGGTGGCATGCTCACGGTTTTCTTCGTTCACAGTGGTCTGCCGTTGCCGATTGCCGCCATTTTGGCGGTCATCGCTCCGGCCGCCGTTGGTATCGTGCTCGAACGCCTCGCCATTGAGCCGGCACGCGGCGCGGGAACAGTTAACCTGATCATCATCACTATCGGTGCTTCGCTGGTGATTCGCGGCGTGATCCAAATCTGGCTCGGCAAAGGTGCGCACATGCTTGCCCCGTTTTCTGGCAGCGAACCGATCCCGATCGGCGGGGCGACGCTGCTGCCACAGAGCTTGTGGGTCCTTGGGGTTACGGCACTCATGGTTGCCGCGCTGTGGCTGTTTTTCCGTCACACAGTCGTCGGCAAGGCGATTTTGGCGACTTCCTATAACCCCCTTGCGGCGCAACTTGTGGGCATCAGCACGCAGTGGGTGCTGCGCATGAGCTTTGCACTTTCGGCCGCTATGGGCGCCGTTGCCGGCATCTTACTTACTCCGATTACGCTCACTTCATACGATGTTGGCATCATGCTGGGACTCAAGGGGTTCGTTGCAGCGGTGGTCGGAGGCTTGGGCAGCGGTCTAGGTGCGGTGGTCGGCGGACTTTTTGTCGGTCTCGTGGAAGCTTTGGCGGCCGGCTACATTTCCTCAACCTACAAGGACGCGGTTCCCTTTGTACTGATATTGATCTTTTTGTTTTTCGTTCCACGCGGACTGTTCGGCGCCAAGGTCACCGAGCGCGTATGAGGGCCCACAATATTGGCTTGATCATTCTTGCTGGCATTTTGGCTACGCTGCCACTCGTACTGCCGAATTCGTTTTATTACGACATCGTCATACGCATGGCGATAAACGCAGTCGTTGCGCTGGGCCTGAACCTTTTGATCGGGTTTGCCGGCCAGATCAGTCTTGGTCATGCGGGATTTTTTGGCATCGGTGCCTACGCAACCGCGATTTTGACGACCCATTTCGGATGGCACCCGCTGCAGGCGCTCCTGGCGGGCGCGATCGGCGCCGCGGCCCTCGCGGCGCTACTGGCGCGCCCGATCTTTCGTCTACGCGGCCACTACCTTGCCATGGCAACGTTGGGGCTGGGTATCCTGATCGCGATGGTTCTGAAAAACGAGGCGGCATACACCGGCGGCCCCGACGGTATGGCCGTAGCTCCGATGAGTCTGTTCGGATTTCAAATTGAGGGCGAAAAACAGTGGTACTGGCTTTTTTCCGCAAACCTTCTCATCAGTATCTGGGCCTGCCGCAACCTAATCGACTCGCCTTTCGGCCGCGCCCTGCGCGCGCTGCATGGTTGCGAAGTTGCTGCGCAAGTGGCCGGCGTGGATGTAACTCGCTACAAAGCGATCATTTTTGTTTTTTCCGCGTTTTTTGCCAGCATTATGGGCAGCCTCACCGCACATTATGTCGGTTTCGTAACGCCCAACGTCGCCGACTTTTTTTATTCAATCGAACTGGTGACGATGGTTGTCGTTGGCGGAATGGCTTCGATCTTCGGTTCGGTGATCGGCGCTGCCCTGCTAACCGCGCTTCCGCAGGCGCTGGCAACCCTGGAAGGCTGGGAGACGGTTGCATTCGGCCTGATCCTGATGTTGTTCATGGTTTTTTTGCCCAGTGGTCTGGTGCCGATGATCGCGACTCGTTTCGGCAGGCGAGGCTGATGGCTCTGCTTGAGGTCCGTGGGCTGACCAAGGCGTTCAGCGGGGTGATGGCGGTGCAGGACATCGACTTTAGCGTTGAGCCGGGCACGGTGTATTCGGTTATTGGCCCAAACGGCGCAGGAAAAACCACGCTCTTTAACCTTATAACCGGCATCTATCAACCAAATCGGGGCCAGATCCGTCTTGATGGGCAAACCGTTACGGGATTGTCACCGCATCATCTCGCACGAAAGGGCATGGCGCGAACGTTCCAGAACCTTCAAATTTGCATGAATTTATCTGCTCTGGAAAACGTGATGCTTGGTGCACACCTGACCCTGGACCGCAACCTGTTCAAGGGCATGTTCCGTCTACCTGCAATTCGACGTGCTGACGACTCTTTGCGCGAACAGGCTCGAGTATTGATGCGTTTTGTTGGCCTGGACGCGTATCTTGGCCGTTCGGCCAGCGCGATGCCCTATGGCGCACTCAAGCGGCTGGAGATCGCGCGCGCACTCGCCGCCAGGCCGCGTATCCTATTTCTTGACGAACCTGCGGCGGGCCTCAACCCAAAAGAAACGGCACAGATCGATGCTTTGGTCAGAGAACTCGCCAACCGCCAAACCACAGTGGTTTTAGTCGAGCACGACATGAAGATGGTGATGAATATCTCCGATCGGATTTTGGTGCTCAACTATGGCAGAAAGCTCATCGAGGGCACCGCAGCAGAGGTTCGCCGCAACCCGGAAGTGATCGCGGCATATCTGGGCAAAGCCGCCTAAATCGCCATGAGCGAGGCGTTGCAATCCCTCAGTAAGATACACGGCGGCAGGTGGAGCTTGGCTTTCGCCTTTTTCGACTTGCGTCAACCATCTCGAGCACTTATTGCGCGTCCACACGTCGAACTTTTGGGTGCAACTGCCGGCTGCATTGACCAACACATCGAAAAGACATACTGGCTCTGGCCACTGGCCCATTGGTGCCGCGCGGTGCGCCTGCGCAGTGCGCACGCGGGTCGACGGCTTCCTACGCGACTGTTCCAGGCTCTGGGCGTCATGGCGCTGGCTGTGCGAGTAGCTCGAAAGACTGGAGAACACCAAGACACGCGCAGTTGGCGCGCTTTACTCCGCGCTTCAATCCTATACGACGCTCATGCGGCGGCGCATCGTGCGCGATCGAACCGTGCTTTTGCCGATTGCGCGCGCTGCCCTGACGCCTGCCAACTGCTCTGGGGTTAGCATGCCGCCCGTCAAAGCGGACGAAAACAGTGGTCGTAGTGCCGTGGCGCTTGCACAGCTCGACGCCATGATCGTACGCGCTGACGACTTAAGCTCGACGCAAATTGGCGTGAATTCACCACCTGCGTTCGAGGCATCGGCACCAGGCGATACGACCCTGTTGGAGATTCGCAAGCTGTGCAGTCACTATGGGCGCATCACTGCCGTGCATGAAGCAAGTCTTACGGTGCGCACGGGCAGGCTGGTTGCATTGGTCGGCGCCAATGGTGCGGGAAAGACGACGCTGCTTCGCACGATCTCTGGTGTCCAAAAAGTCACCGGGGGTTCAATTTTTTTCGACGGACGCGACATCACCGATTTGAGAGCGGACAAACGGGTGCGGATTGGCATTTGCCAAGTTCCCGAGGGCCGTCAGGTGTTCGGCCCGCTGTCGGTCGCGGACAACCTGCGGTTGGGCGCTTTCACCGGTAGCGATGAAAAATATATCGCGAAGGACCTGCGACGCATGTACGAGATGTTCCCGGTCTTGCGTCAGAAAGCGCACGAGCCCGCAGGCACCTTATCAGGAGGTCAGCAGCAGATGCTGGCAATCGCGCGCGCCTTGATGGGACGGCCGCGCCTGCTGCTGCTCGATGAACCCTCGATGGGTCTGGCACCGATACTTGTCGAAGAAATCTTTCGCGTTATCGAGGATTTGAGACGTCAGTCAATCACCATATTGCTCGTTGAACAAAATGCGCAAGCAGCGCTGGCTATTGCAGATGACGCCTATGTGATGGAAACGGGAAGAATCGTGATCGCGGGAAACGGTCGCGATCTGCTCGCCGACGAGCGAGTGCGGGAAGCATATTTGGGTGTGTAAAGAGCAAACAAGCAAATTTTGCAACGAGCTGGAGGAGAAGACGTTATGAACAAGCTGCTACGCGTAGGTGCTGCCGTTTTTGGTTTCGCTCTGGCAACTGCAGTCGGTGCTGCCGAGGCGATAAAGATCGGTTCGGTGCTATCGACCACCGGCCCGGCGGGATATCTCGGCGATCCCGAGATCAAGACCCTGCGTCTGTACGTGGAGAACATCAATAAGGCCGGAGGAGTACTCGGCCGCCCGCTGGAACTCGTTTTTTATGACGACGGCTCCGACGCCAATAAGGCCAACGGCTTTGCCAAGCGTCTGATCGACGACGACATGGTCGACGTGTTGGTCGGGGGAACGACAACCGGGTCGACGATGTCGATGGTGCCTCTGGTGGAAAAATCCGGCATTCCATTCGTTTCGCTTGCCGGCGCCGTCGTCATCATCGAACCGGTAAAAAAATGGGTGTTCAAAACCCCCCATACCGACCGGATGGCCGCGGAAAAAGTTTTTTTGGACATGAAAAAGCGCGGTATCACCAACGTGGCATTGCTCTCGGAGACGAGTGGCTTTGGTCAGTCAGGCCGAAAGGAGACCCAGGCGATGGCCGCAAAGCTGGGGATGAACCTGGTTGCCGACGAGACCTACGGACCGAAGGACACGGACATGAGCCCGCAACTAACAAAAATAAAAAACACGGCCGGCCTTCAGGCACTGTTTGTTTTTGGACTCGGGCAGGGACCAGCAATTGTCAACCGCAATGTCCGTCAAATTAATCTGACGGTGCCAATCTATCACGCCCATGGTGTGGACTCCGAAGAGTTCATTAAGCTCTCAGGGTCAGCTGCAGAAGGCGTGCGGCTTCCGGCGGCGGCCCTGTTAGTCGCTGACAAGCTTGCGGCGAGCGATCCACAAAAAACCGTGGTCACCGCGTATCGCAAGACCTATCGCGAGCGCTACAACGAAGACGTCTCGACCTTCGGTGGTCACGCCTACAACGGGCTGATGCTGGTGGTTGAGGCTATCAAGCGAGCGGGCAGCACCGACAAGGCGAAGGTGCGTACGGCGCTAGAGCAGACCAAAGGGTTTGTAGGAACGGACGGCGTGGTCAACATGTCGGAGACCGACCACTTGGGCCTGGACCTGACGTCCTTTCGCATGCTCGAAGTGAAAAACGGCGATTGGACACTGGTCGAATAGTTTGCATCGCAGCGCACCCGTGGCAATCGCAACATCGGCCAATATGGCCTCCCGAGCGCAGAAAGCAAAGCGGGAGGCACCAAGCTCCCAGACGCGCATGCCTGGAGATGCGGTTGTAGCGGGGCCGCCGAGCGCTGCTAAAAACCGCATGTTGAGCAAACTCCTCGCCCAGTTGCTTGCGCAGCGGCCCCCGCGAGCCAATTCGCTGATTATTACAATCTACGGCGACATGATTGCACCGCACGGTGGAGCGGTCTGGCTCGGCAGCTTTATTAAGCTTGTGCAAGCGCTGGGGCTTAATCCTCGCATGGTGCGCACCAGCGTTTTTCGTCTGTCCAGGGAGAAATGGCTTGTCTCCGAGCAGATTGGCCGGCGCAGTTACTACAGCCTAACAGCGACGGGGCGACGACGTTTCGAGCATGCGTACCGGCGCATCTATGAAAACCCGCGCAGCGCGTGGCAGGGCGACTGGCAGCTTGTGCTCATTCCTCGCGAAGGACTTGCGCCCGGGCTGCGCGAGTCCTTGCGCAAGGAGTTGCACTGGGAAGGTTTTGCAGAGATCGCGCCAAGCGTAATGGCGCATCCGTCGGCACAGAGCGATTCGTTGCTGGACATTCTTCAAGGCACGGGCACGCACGACAAGGTGGTCGTCTTGCGGGCTCATACGCTGGGCGCGCTGGCTGGACGGCCACTCAAGGAACTGACCGAGCAGTGCTGGAATCTGGTGCAGGTCGCTGCCGGCTACCAGAGCTTTATCGACCGCTTTCGGGGAATCGCAAGGCTGCTGCGCGGCGCTTCGGCACTGAATCCCGAACAATGTTTTGTTGTTCGCGCCTTGCTGATGCATGAGTTTCGCCGCGTACAGTTGCGCGATCCGCAGTTGCCCAGTCAACTGCTGCCAACGCAATGGCCGGGCGATTTCGCTCGCGCCCTGTGCTCGGAAATCTATCGGCTCTGCCAGCAACGCGCCGAAGAGCACCTGATGAACGTGTTGTCGACCGCCGACGGTCCTTTGCCGCCGGCTGTCGCAAGTTTCTACGCGCGCTTTGGCGGCCTGCAGCCGACGACCGTTACCGAAATCTCGGCGCCGCCGAGTAATCATCAGGCAAAGGGGTTCCAATGACTGGCATCGACAGATTTATGGAAAGCTACAAACGAGCGTGGGAAACGAGCGACGAGAAACTGCTTGCTTCCCTATTCGCCGCTGACGGTGCTTACCGAAATACCCCATTTGCAGTGCAACGCGGAAAAGAAGCCATCAAGGCGTACTGGCAAAGAACAAAGTTACAAAGCGACATCAAACTGCGCTACGAAATTTTGTCCCGTAACGAAAACGGCGGCATCGCACACTGGCACACTACTTATCAGGTGACGTCGGAGGAACTCTTCCAAATCTGGGCCGCATCGACCGGCACCAATTTGCTTGCCCGCAAACCGGGCGATCCCCTGCCCCGGCTAGCGCTTGACGGCATCGCGGTGGTTCAGTTCGACGACACCGGTCTGTGTCGTGATTTCAGTATCTGGTGGCACAGTCGGATCGATACGAACTGACACTGGTCAAGAGTGGCAGCTAATCACGCCGGACTTGCTTTGCACTCAGTGCCGCTCGACGCGATGCCGTGCTAAGAGTCGCGAGCAAAGAAATAGCAGCGCGCCGACCGCTAGCGAGGTGAGCGACATCGGATACAACGTGCCGTTGTAGCTCACCCCGATCCAGCTCCCGACAAGCAGCGCGCAGAACATTGCCAAGGACCCCAGCAGACCCGCCGCCGTCCCCGCACGATGGCCGAAGGGCGCAACCGCGCCCACCTGCGCGCAAGGCCAGTTAACGCCGTGGGCGAACATTACGAAAAACTGGCATACAACCACGGTCGCCCAGTGGCGCAACCCGAGCGTCACCAGCAGCGCGAAGAGCAACCCGGCAATTCCGCTGAGGATTCCCCCAATGGACGCTGTGCGAGCAATTCCGATTGCAACTAGCAGCCTTCGACAAACGACCGTACCAGTAAGAAAACCGCTCACGCCGAACGCCCACGCATAGCCGAACCAAACGGTCGGCATCTTTAGAGCGTCGGTGAGGGCAAATGGCGCTCCCGATATGAAGACAAAGATCGAACCGTAGGAAAGCGCTCCTGGAAGTGTGTAAGCCCAAAACGCCGGCACCACTATGATCTCGCGATAACCCGCTATGAGTCCGGAGAGCCGTAACGCGGAAACATTTTTCTGAGGGATCGTCTCTTCGAACCCACGCCACGTTAGCAGCGCTAACGCGACCCCAAACGCGGCGAGCACAACAAAGGCAGCACGCCAACCAAACCCCACTTGAAGGTATCCGCCAGCGATCGGACCCAGAAGTGGCGCCAGTGCCATCATGCTAGTGGCGGTTGCCACCACTCGAGCGCCTTCAGCCGGGGAATGAACATCTCGGACAATGGCTCTTGCAATGACCACCGCCGTACAACAACCCACCGCCTGCGCAAGTCGAGCCGCCAGCAACACCGAAATAGATGGTGCCACCGCACAAATAACGGTTGTTATGACATACAGGGCCAGTCCACCAATAAGTACCGGGCGCCTTCCAAAACGATCTGACACGGGCCCGGCGATAAGTTGCGCAAGCCCAAATCCGGTAACAAACAGCGATAGTGTCTGTTGTGCGATCGCAGGCGAAGTCTGAAAGTAGCGCGCAATGTGTGGAAGCGAAGCAAGGTAGAGGTCCGTTGAAAGCGGCTGCAGCATCAGACAGGCTGCGATTACACCAAGCAAGATACCCGCGGCAAACCGCGACATTGGCCGCCGCTCTCTAGGGCCAAGGTCGCTATGCTCTGTCTCCAGGTTTTGGGAGCGACTCACCATACCAACGGGGCCCGTTTCGAGGTATTTCTTCGGTCATTGTGCGCCGACTGCAGGCGACTGCTCGGTCGCCTTGCCGCACACGAAACGATGGTGAGCAGTCATTGAACCCAAAATACGCAAAATAAGCTGCAGTTCCTTAGCATTACGGCACCGCGAGGACAACCGTCTTTCTTTCCATCGCGCCAGCACTGCTCGTTGGCAACATCGGGCAGCTGATACCGGCGCGCTAGTGCCGCGCTTTTTGCAAGGGAATATTTTTGTTCGCCGGCGCATTTCACCGCCCTCGCATCATAGCGATCGGATCCGCGCCAATTAGGACACTTGCAAGGGGCGTGCCGCGCGCAAGTTCAATTATAGGTTGGAGCCGGCATCAAACCCGGATTAGTAAAGGTGTCAAGAGCGCTGCATTCGATGGGCGATGCTTGCAATGATTCGCTTTGCCTCACGCTGGAAAAACAGCCATAACAACCGCCACCATAATAACTAGGACGCGAGCGCCACCCAGTCGTGTTTGAGTCGGAGCCAGTTTGAACCTATTTCCCCATTGATCCCGATGCGATGGGATGGACCGATGGGCAGCATGCTGCAACAAGTGCATTCGCGCGCCGTCTGTCCGAATGCGCTGGCGGCACTGTAAGTAGCG
>CAZSOI010000031.1:0-1603 GCA_964608115.1 uncultured Burkholderiaceae bacterium
TGGAGATGGCGCGGATCAGATCCATGGAACATCTATATCGCATGACCTTCGCGCTCTCCAGGGCCTATCTTGATCGATCACAGAGCGGCGTGTACTTGCAGGCGGCGCGCGAACAGCTCGGACTTGCGCGCAAGCAAATACAAATGGAACAGAGTCTGTGGGTCGGCAGGCCCAACGAATACCGCGTGAGGTTACTCGAACTGTCTGAGCTTGAGGACCGGCTGCGCCAGATATACCCTAATGAGTAGGTCGGGCCGCGAGCAAGACAATGGCGGGGTGCGGCCCGGTAGTGCTAAGTACTGTGATCGCGCCTCCCATTGGCGAAGCGTCGACTAGATACGGCCGGCAGGAGATCCCCAGCCCCAAAAGTGGAATCACGCCTGATCCGAAAATGATTTGAGGAGTACCGTCGAGCAGATTACATACTTCAATCGGCATCTCCAAAAGAGATGTCGAGAGCGCGGGATACAAGAACAAATTCGCTATCCGTCGGCACCAGCTTCAGTTTTGCGATGGCTTCCTGGATAGGCACGAAATCAATGCGCGGTGGATTAAGTGCCACCATCACATCGTCCATGCCCTTTGAGAGCGCATCGATGGCAGCTGCGCCGAACGTAACTCCCAGGATTCGATCAATCGCGGTAGGCGACCCGCCGCGCAATAGGTGTCCTAAGACGACGCACCGGCTCTCCTTGCCAGTGAGTTCCTGAAGCTGTGCGGCGACGGTCTCGCCGATGCCGCCCAGTCGGTCGTCTCGGCCGGCCTCGCGATCTCTGACTGTTACATCGCCGCCCAAAGGTTTAGCTCCCTCAGCAACCACCACGATGGAATACGGTTTGCCTTCCCGGTGCTTCCGACGAAGGTGTACTGCGACTTTCTCGATCTCATGTGGGATCTCGGGAATGAGAATGGCGTCCGCTCTTGCAGCCAGACCTGCGTGGAGCGCAATCCATCCTGCATGACGCCCCATCACTTCCACCACAATGACCCGCTGATGGGCCAACGCTGTGCTGTGGAGCCGGTCGATACACTCGGTCGCAAACGAAACAGCGGTATTGAAACCGAATGTGAGAACCGTGGATTCAAGATCGTTGTCGATAGTCTTGGGCACGCCGATGACGCATAGCCCCTTTTGATGCAGCTTCTGTGCAATGCTGAGGCTGCCGTCACCCCCGACGGCGATGAGCGCGTTAAGCCTGTTCTTGCGGAAATCTTCTATGAGTTCGTCGGAGCGATCGACTTCTTTGCTAGTGCCGTCTGGCTGTCTCGTAGGGCGACAGAAGGGATTGCCTCGGTTGGTTGTGCCGAGGATCGTGCCGCCGAGGTGAGAAATTTCGCGAACGGCCGAACGCCTGAGTTCAACTAGTCCGCCGAAAGGATAGTTCTGCGGCTCCAGAAACCCGTCGTAGCCGTCGCGAATACCAAAGATCTGCCATCCTAGACTGCGCGCTGCATATACTGCGCCATGAATGACTGCATTGAGGCCGGGAGCATCACCGCCTCCAGTATTGATTGCCACTCGTCTTGCTGTGATTGTCATCAGCCTGCCTCTTCACGCGTCCGAGCCAACTCGCGGCACTGGACAGGATTGCACGTTCCAGAT
>CAZSOI010000032.1:0-1673 GCA_964608115.1 uncultured Burkholderiaceae bacterium
GGGCTTTTTTTATAAAAAATAAACCCTATGGCCCACGCGCCTGCCGTTGACGCGCGCTTCCCCCTATTCAAGGCTCCCGAGGCGCATCACTACATCCAGGATCGTAAAAACATCGGTAAAGTTGTCCTCGTCCCGTGAGCCTCTCTGCTCGCTCACTCGCGGCGGAGACTTGAGTCGACGACAGTCATGCCGTCAGGTGCATAGGGAGATTTTCAACAAACTTGAAAGCGGCAGACTAACATGACATCCCCTCAGCCTATGCGAAACGTCAAGCTTAACACTTTATATGTGGAGTGCATGGTTCTACCTCAAGTAAGCCCATGTTTAAAGCTGCTATAATATTCTAAAAAGGAGGTGTCAACTATGGTGGATACTATCAAGAAGGTGGCGTATTTTGCGATGGATGTACCTAACAAACCGGGTGAGGGTGCACGGGTATTGGGTGCCCTGGCAGATGCCGGGGTGAATCTTTTGGCGTTTTCAGGCTTCCCAAGCGGCAGGAAGGCGCAACTCGATATTATTCCAGAGGATGTCGCCATTTTTAAAAATGCTGCCAAGGCGGCTAGAATCAAGACACGTTCCCAGAAGTTCGGGTTCTTAGTCCAGGGCGACGACCGCAAGGGTGCAACGGCTGACTTGCTCAAGAAGATGGCAGAGAAAAAGATTAACGTTACAGCCATAGACGCTGTATCGGCCGGGAATGGCCGCTATGCTGCTATCCTCTGGGTAGAGAGTAGGAACGTGAATAAGGCGGCGAAGGCGCTGGAGCTGGAGGCAAGCTAGCCACATTTTAACCAGCAACTTATTGATTGTTTCAATCGGTGAAAAGGGCCTGTCGGTCATGACATGCCCTTTCCGTATTATGCTTACGAAGTGAATGTCACCGGGCTTGAATCTGCTTCTGATCGTCGCGCCTCCTCCCTGAACAAGCACCTGTGGCGTATCGAGCAGGCATGCTCATCAAAAAAACAGCGTTGTAATCTTAGAAAATACCGATCGATATCATTGATATCGAGCGACTCGGGCATCTGAGGGGATGGTCCGCCAGGTGGGGTCCATACATTGTCAGCCTGGAAACATGGTAAAATCCATGATAATGACGGGGCTGCCTGACGCGTTATTCTGCTCGATAAGATGTTCAGCTGCCGTTCGGCTTTGCCGAGACGTTCGTGATGCAATCTTTTGATAAGGAGGCTGATAATGGGAGTGATTAAAGAGTTCAAAGAATTCGCCACGCGCGGCAATGTGATCGATATGGCTGTCGGTATTGTCATAGGGGCCGCATTTGGTAAGATCGTCAGCTCGCTTGTTAACGATATTATAATGCCCCCGGTGGGTATACTGATCGGCAACGTCGATTTTTCTAATTTAGCCTTTACCATCAAGGCAAAAACAGCCGAGACCGCTGCCGTCACCATTAAGTATGGGGTTTTCATTAATACTGTGCTGGATTTTATTATCGTCGCTTTTGCGATTTTCATCGTAATCAAGCAAATGAACCGTTTCAGAAAAAAAGTGGCTGTACCCAAGGAGCCAATGACTAAGGAATGTACAAAATGTTTCAGTACTATCCCCATAAAGGCGACACGCTGTCCGCACTGCACTTCTGAACTGTGAAGCCACTAAAAGTGCGGGATATCAGTTCCATCAATGGTGACATCCAAGGCTGCTCT
>CAZSOI010000033.1:0-5836 GCA_964608115.1 uncultured Burkholderiaceae bacterium
CCGAGCTTGCCGACGCGGTTTGCTTCACCGATGCTTCGGCAGCACTGATCGTCGATTCGGCCGCGCACACGCCAACGTGGGCGAGGACAAAAATCGCGGCGCACGGCAACCAGCGGGCTCGCATGAATGGAGCGGTCACGGAATTCCAAACCCATCATCGGACGAAGGATCTACCCAGTGTAGGGTGTGGCTTTGAGCAGCGCAAGCGCAAGGATTGATTGGAAAGAGGCGAAAAACGGCCCTGCGGCGGCCTTCGGGCAGCTCTAGTACTGGCTCCCCGGGCCTAAAAAACGTCCTTCCAGGCACGCAACGCAGCAAATAAGGCTGCACCGTCGCCCCCTGCGCCTGGCCGATGCCGTACAAGGGCCTCGCGGACCGTAGCTTGCGCGCAACGAAGAAAGGGATTCGTGGCCTTCTCAAGCGCCAGTTCTGAAGGCACCGTCGGCTCGCCGCGGCTGCGTGAGCTGGCACAGTCCGCGGCGCGCTGCACTAAGTCCGGATTGCTAGGCTCGACGGCCAGAGCAAAGCGAATGTTCGCGCTGGTGTACTCATGGGCGCAGTAAATGCGGGTTCGATCCGGCAACTGGGCGATTTTGTTAAGGGAATTAAACATCTGCGCCGCCGTTCCTTCGAACAAGCGGCCGCAGCCGCACGCAAACAGGGTGTCACCGCAAAACAACGCGTCGAGCCCAGCGGACCAGTACGCAATGTGATCGAGAGTGTGGCCGGGAATCTCCAGAACGGTAAATTCCACTCCCAATACCTGAAGCCAATCGCCCTCGCGCAAACGCACGTCAATTCCAGCAAACGGCGATGCGGCCGGGCCGAACACTCGCGCTGCCTGCGCAGCCACGAGATCGGCGACTCCTCCTACATGATCCGGATGATGGTGGGTGAGTAAAATGGCTTCAAGTTTTCGCCGGCCTTGGTCCAAAATGCGCAGTACCGGCTCAGCATCGCCGGGGTCGACCACAACGGCCTGGCTCCCGCTTTCCAGGAGCCAGATATAGTTATCGTGAAATGCCGCAATTGGCGAAATTCGGATTTCGTCCCGAATTGCGGGGTCGGTCGAAGTTGCCATTGCCGATTTGTTTGATGACCGCGGTGCGGCTAGGGATATTGACTCGATGAGCTGCCGATGAGCGATCCACAGTCTATCGTGAACTTCGCCGATTTCCTGGCTTCCCCGCCGGGGCGGTACCTGCTCGAATGGGAGCAGCGTGTTTTCGATAACGCGGTCGCTGACGTGTTCGGCTACCACGCCATGCAACTTGGCATGCTGCAGGTCGATGCATTACGCGAAAATCGGATGCCCCTTCGATGCATTGCGTTGGACGGCTCCTGCGGCAAGCCCTATTGGACTGAGAGCGACATTAACGGGCGACGCGAAATCGCGGTCGTTACACGCTTTGACGAGTTGCCTTTTGCGGCTGCATCGATCGATCTGCTGGTGCTGCCGCATGTACTCGAATTTGCGCAAGAGCCTCACCGCGTGTTGCGGGAGGTCGATCGGGTGCTGGTGCCAGAGGGGCACCTTGTGCTTACGGGGTTTAATCCAGCAAGCCTGTGGGGTGCGCATCACTGGATGCAGCGACTTGGTGTGCGCCCCTTTTTGCCGCGTTCGAGTCAATTGATCGCGTTGCCGCGACTCAAAGACTGGCTAAAGCTGCTCTCCTTTGAGGTCAATCGGGGTCGCTTCGGTTGTTATGTCCCTTGGGTGCGAACCGACTCGTGGCTCTCGCGGCTCTCCTTCCTCGAAAAAGCCGGCGATCGTTGGTGGCCGGTTCTGGGAGGCATTTATGCGCTCACCGCGGTCAAGCGAGTCCATGGCATGCGGCTGGTGGGTCTAGTAAAGAAGTGGCGTGAAGAGCGGCGGGCCGCACTTGCGCCGGCCACGCCGGTGGCCCAGTTTGTGTATCCGACGGAAGAAGCGGTGACGGTGCGCGTCGGGGTGCCTGTCGAGGCGGCCAACGATCGGGCAAGCAACGCGGCGCAGGGATGAGGCATGCGCGGTCGATCGAACTAAGCCCCAAGCGGCCCGAGGAAAGCGCTCAGCCGCGAGCTTCGTCGACTGTCGAAATCTGGACCGACGGCGCCTGCAAGGGCAATCCGGGGCCAGGCGGCTGGGGGGCGCTATTGCGAAGCGGCACCAAGGAGCGTGAATTATTTGGTGGCGCGCGCAATACGACGAACAACCGCATGGAGCTGATTGCTGTGATCGAGGCGCTTACGGCTCTTAAGCGACGATGCGATGTTGTCCTGCATACGGATTCACAGTACGTCAAACTCGGCATAACGGAGTGGATCAAACAGTGGGAACGGCGCGGCTGGAAGACCGCAGACCGCAAGCCCGTGAAAAACGTCGAGCTCTGGCAGCAACTCGATCAGCAAGTGCGCCGCCACCGGATCGAGTGGCGTTGGGTGCGAGGCCACTCGGGTGATCCGGGTAACGAGCGCGCCGACGCCTTGGCAAATCGCGGCGTTGAAAAGTTTCAAGGAGCGTGAGGTACATGCGCCAGATCGTGTTGGATACGGAAACAACGGGACTCGAGGCGAAGGACGGCCATCGAATCATCGAGATCGGTGCCATCGAGCTGATCGGGCGGCGTTTATCCGAGCGTCGGTTGCACCGCTACTGCAATCCCGAGCGCGATAGCGACCCGGCGGCTCTTGCGGTGCACGGACTGACGCGCGATTTTTTGACGGACAAGCCACTTTTTGCCGAGATCGTCACGGACTTGATCGAATTTATCAACGGCGCGGAAGTCATCATCCATAACGCGGCGTTTGACCTCTCGTTTCTTGATGCCGAGTTGGCACGCCTGGGCCGCCCACCGTTTGCCGATCATTGTGAAAAGGTCACCGATTCGCTGCGATTGGCGCGTGAGCTGCACCCGGGCAAACGCAATTCGCTCGATGCCCTTTGTGAGCGCTACAGCATCTCCAACCGGCACCGGACTTTGCACGGCGCGTTACTTGACGCTGGCCTGCTCGCAGAGGTCTATTTGGCGATGACGCGTGGCCAAGATAGCCTTGTGATGCCGTTGGCGCCGTCGGCGCAAACACAAGAGACGACCATCGTGGCCAGCGAAGAGCTGATTGTTATCGGGGCCGACGCTCAGGAGATCGCCGCGCACGAAGCCTTACTTGATGCGATCCAGAGGGAGTTTGGCGTTGCACCGGTGTGGCGTTCGAGCTGATTGGGGATTTCATGGCCCTTCGGGCCGCCTGCGGGGCTGGGTTAAAATTTTACTGTTAGAGGTTGCGCCTCCGGGCGGTTAGCTCAGCGGTAGAGCACTGCCTTCACACGGCAGGGGTCAGTGGTTCGATACCACTACCGCCCACCAAAAATCAAGGAGTTACGGCAGATATCCACCACCGAAGTACTGAGGTACGGAAAATGTATGGATCCAGATTCGGGGCTGGGATGCTGCACAACCGCCCGTTTCTAGCTGAGGCACCGAAGACATGACGCTGGGGGAATCGCTACTCGTTGTTTCGACCTTGCTGGGACCAGTGCTCGCAGTCCAGGCCCAGAAGTGGGTTGAGCGAGCTCGGGCCAAAGCGGATCTGCGCATGTGGATCTTCTCGACGCTGCTTGCGACGCGTGCCACGAAAGTGGCTCCTGAGCACGTTAGAGCGCTCAACATGATTGAGCTCGCGTTCTACGGTCCCCGAATCTTGAACACCCTGCGTCGTGGCAAAAAAACGCCGAGGTTCTAAAACGGTGGCGCGAATACCATAGGCACCTTACCCCGGAACCACGCATACCGCTCGACGACAGGGAGCGAGGGAGCGCCTTTCAGTCCCGCGGGGAAGAACTGTTCGTGAATCTTCTTGAGGCCATGGCAAAGAGAGTTGGCTTCGCATTTGACCGCGAAGATCTGAAAACTGGCGGATACACTCCCATGGGGCCGAGCATAGCCGAGGATGAACAGGCCAAGTTGCGTAAATTGCTTCTCGGGGCGTTGGATGGTAGTGGCACTGCCGCACTCAACGTTTCTGCGAACACGCATCCATCGATGGGTGCTGCGCCTGAAATTGAGCCGACCTACACCCCGAGGCGCTGAGCGCGCGCGAAACAGTTGAGCCTTTGAAAGCGCACCATCCTATGATGGTGCGATGGCACACGCTCCGCCCACCCTCGCCTACTTCACCCCGCACCGCGCCGAGTCCCCGGCCCGAGCGCGGGCTTAGTTTTGGACGTCGCTACTGGAGCAGGCGCGGCCTCGGAATCCGCTCCCAATCGTTCAGCGGCTCCAGCCAGCCGACGACCCCGTACTTTTTGCATAGCGGCTCGACAAGTCGGTGAAACGACTCTGCGGCCTCGTCATAACGCATCCTGTCGGCTTCGGTCACTCTCGCGCCAGGTGCTTTGCGTCTCCAATCGACACGTACGCCGCTGTAGTTAGCGCGTTCGTCGATCCTCAGGACGAACCACACTTGCAAGCCGTGACGGATCTTTACAACGGAGTAGAACGCAGACGGTATCGAACCGCCGCGCTCGAACGCGACTTTCACTTTGACCATGTTCTTGCACCCTCGTCCCCCTGAGGATGTTGCCTCCGACGCACCTGCACAGTAAAGCGCGGGCGCGCCATCCTGACCACATGCAGGCGACCATCGGGCAGTTCAGACCCTATGCCACCGGATCACCGGCACGAGCGCGCGGCTGCTACACGTGCACCCACTTCCATGGCATCTTCTACGCCGAGCACTTGCTATGCGAACGCAACGGCGGGACGCTGGTGATCGGTGCGCCGCGCATGGGATGCGCGTTTTGGGAGCGGGAGCGGGGAGCGGACGAAGGGTAGTGGGATGCGATTGATCACAGCACTTTTGATGCTTGCCGCGTACGTCGGCACCGCGTCGGCAGCACCGCCTAGCCAGTGCGCGTCCGTAGCGACACATAAGCGGCTGGTCGAGATTGAGCGGCGGCTGCTCGACACAGAGGAGCGCCTTGTCGTGATGCAAAAATCGCTGGCTGAGGAGGCGAATGAGGCGCGGCGTGCGAGGAACTTCGACACGCGAGAACAATTGCTAGCTGAGATGGAACTTGTGACTCTCCTGCGGTCAGTCCTGAACTACGTGAGCTACAACGCCCACGGGGCGTTGATGCTCGCTGACGCACGTGACTTTATGCGCGATCCCCAAGATCTTTGGGCCGTCATGGATCTGCTCAGCGAGGTTTCGTCACAAACACTAATCGCGATATCGGACGCGCAAAGGCACACTCCAGAGGTATCGGCAGGAACAAAGCGCCCCGGGATCGCCACGGAGGCTTCCAAATTTCAGGATTTCCTTACCGAAGTCACGCCGATATTCAAAGCGTGCACCGAGCCAGACACAGGCCACCACTAGCGACCGCGTCTACAATTCCAGCCACGGGTAAAGCATCGGCAATTCGGTTTCGAGCGCCTAGCGACAGGAGCGCAGGCATGAAAGACAACGATCCGCTGTTCCACACTAAGACGCCGAGAAGCACCCGACCGAAGCTGCCGCGCGCGACGCGCGATTCGCTGACGCCCCGATCAGGTCGAACGAAGGTCAGGATGTCACGACGTTCGCCCAGCCGCGTGGGAAGGCGATAGCGCCATCAATTGACGGCCATAGTCGCGCCGCGCCTTGGGTGTGCGTTCTCGCAGCGGGAGCCGGGGGCAGATGATGAGTAGCCCGCAGCCAGAGTAAATAAATAAAGCGTTGGGATACTGCGATGGAAGGTGTGCCCCAAAGCGCAAGAATTGCTATTAATCGGAACGTTTTTTCTTCGTGCCGTACTAATGTCTATTGGAAACGGGACTGTGAGGCCACGATGGGCGATATAAGTAGCAAGGCC
>CAZSOI010000034.1:0-4599 GCA_964608115.1 uncultured Burkholderiaceae bacterium
GGCGGAGGAGGTGGTGGTGGTGCGGGAGGCGGTGGCGGTCGTGGTGGATCCTTGCAGCGTGGCGGAGATGGCAAGGCATCACGCTCGATTGAGGAGATCAAGCTCGTCTTTGAGCGCAACAAGGGTGCGATCTACGCCATCTACAACCGCGCGTTGCGGGAAGACCCCACCTTGGAGGGAAAGGTGGTCTTGGAGCTCAAGATTGCGCCATCGGGCGAGGTCGTCGAGTGCCGAATCGCCTCCAGCGAACTGCGCTCACCCGAACTCGAACGCAAGCTCCTAGCTCGAGTCAAGCAATTTGATTTTGGCGCCAAGGATGTCAGCATGATGACAATCAACTGGCCGGTGGACTTCCTGCCGTCTTGATGTCACCAGCGCCCGAAGACGGGCGCGTTTGTGCGACGATACGCGTTCGGCTGCGCTGCAGCATACACGCCGACATGTTTTCAAGAACCGCGCGTTGCCGCACGATCAATCTTGCCCTGCAGGGTGGGGGCGCGCATGGCGCGTTCACATGGGGCGTGCTCGATTACCTGCTCGAAGACGGGCGGCTGCAGTTTGAAGCGATCAGTGGCACAAGTGCTGGTGCCATGAATGCTGTCATTCTGGCGCACGGGCTGCTCGACGGTGGCCGGGATGGCGCGCGCGCGGCGTTGGAAAAGTTCTGGACGGCGATTGCCGCTAGTATGCCCTTTGGTGCGACGGTATCCGGCGTTGATGGCCAGGGGGTAGCGCTGACCCCGGCGTTTCGTCGGATGCTGCAATGGGCAAACGGGGTTGCACCCGAGCGGCTCAATCCTTTTGATCGCAATCCGCTGCGCGACATCCTCACGGCGCAGATCGACTTCGAGCGCCTGCGCGCGCAAAGCCGACTCAAACTATTTGTTGCGGCCACAAATGCCAACTCAGGCAAATTGCGACTATTTCGTCTGCCCGAATTGCGGGTCGAGGCCATCCTTGCATCGGCCTGCCTGCCGATGATGCATCGTGCCGTAGAAATCGACGGCGAACCATACTGGGATGGTGGCTACGCCGCGAATCCTGCGGTGTTTCCACTGTTTTATGAATGTCGCTCAAACGACATCTTGCTTGTGCTGCTTTCGCCACTGAAGTACAAACAGACTCCCTATACGGCCCAGGACATCAAAGAGCGCATACTCGAGTTCGGTTTTACAGCGACATTCTTGCGCGAGATGCGCATGTTTGCGCATCTGCGCGAGTACGTCGATAAGTCATGGTTTTTGATAGGACGCTTTGAGCGGCGCATCGCTAAAACACGCTTTCATGTCATTGATGCGCAGGAGTTCATGAGCGATCTGACGGCCGAATCCAAGCTCGCAGTGAATTTGCAGTTCTTTGGCACGCTCAAGGAGCTAGGGCGCCAGCGGACCAGGGCCTGGCTGCAAGAACATTTCGAGCGCGTCGGTCGCAGCTCCTCCGTCGCGATCTCGGAGCTGTTTTACTGATCGAAAGGCATGGACGGATCCGCGCACCACATGCAAGAGCGCGCCAGGTGCTATGGGGCATTTCGTCCTTGAGCCTGGGCAAGCGACGCGTGCGATTGGTCCCAACCTCCACCCAGCGCCTTGATGAGGTAAACGGCTGTAAGAATCTGCTGACCGTTGATTTGTACTTGCAGCCGCTGGTTGGCTAGCAGCGCCTGTTCGGCGGTTACGACATCTAGATAAGTCGCGAGTCCGCCGGCATACCGATCATTGGCCAAGTCAACCACACGCTGCGCACTGCGCACTGCCGCGCTTGCCTCTGCCGCTGCCCGCGCGAGGTTTGCATGGCCGGTCAATCCGTCTTGCACTTCTTGCATGGCTGTTAAAACCGTCTGGCGGTAGTTCGCGACCGTAGCCCGGTATCCAGCCTGAGCGAAGTCGATGTTTGCACTTAGCCGGCCTGCATCGAACAGCGATTGGGTCGCAGCGATTCCAAGCGACCAGAGCGTTGACGCGGCGCTGAAGAGCGATGAAAGTTGATTGCTCTCGACGCCATAGGCTGCGGTCAGGGGCACGCTAGGGAAGTAAGCGGCTTTGGCCACACCGATTTGCGCATTGGCGGCTGCCATCGCGCGCTCGGCCGATGCGACATCGGGGCGGCGCTCCAGTAGATCTGAGGGAACGCCAATAGGAATTGGCGGCACAGTCATTTGCGTAAGTGCTGGCGCAACGACAAAACTGGGTGCAGCAGCGCCTACCAGGTTTGCAATGGCGTGCTCGGACTGGGCGCGTTGCACGCGCAGAAGGTCGATTTGGGTAACTGTCGAGTCCAGCTGAGACTGCGCTTGTGCCAGATCCAAGCCAGAGGCCACCCCCATATCGTGGCGCGAAGTCACAAATTCTAGGGCGCGGCGCTGGGCGGCGATGTTTTGTCGGACAACATCGATTTCGGCATCAAGAGCGCGCAAGTTGAAATAGTCCGCGGCTACCTCAGCCGTGATCACCAGTCGAGCGTTTTCCAGATCCGCCTGCGTTTGCTGCTCTGAGGCGAGCGCCGCTTCAGCCTGACGGCGTACGCCGCCAAACAAGTCAACCTCGTATTGAACCGAAAAGCCCGCGGTAAGATCGTTTTGAACCGTTGACGCGTTAGGAAAGTTGTACAGCGCCAGCGGTCGGTTTGCGGAGCTTTTCTCGCGCTGCGCGCCAAGGTTGGCGTTAAGTTGAGGAAAAAGCGCTGCGCGGTTTACCGTAAGGATCGCTCGCGCTTGGGTCAAGCGCTCCCTGGCTATCGTCAAACTTGGATTGCTTGCTACGGCGTCGGTCTCCAGCGCATTAAGTTGCTGGTCCGAGAAGATCTCCCACCACTTTTCCCGCCGTGCCGCATCCTCTGGTCGCCCCGCCCGCCAAGGTTCTTCTACCTTCCAAGTCGCTGGCATCTCCAGCGCCGGCCGCCGATAGTCCGGCCCCAGCGCACAGGCGCCAAGGCTGCAGCAAAGCCCCAGCACGATCCCATGGAGCAGCGGGGCGCGAGGGGACGCGCCACACAATTGCAGGCGGACAAACCTCACTTCTTTTCCTTGTCCGTCGCTCGCGGCTGAAAGCTAACGACATCACCATCAGCTAACGAATCGGCGGGGTTCAGGATCAACTGATCGCCGACGTTTATGCCACTTAAAAGCTCGACCGACTGCCCAAAGTCGCGACCGATTGTGACTGGCTGCAGGTGAACCCGTCCCTCGGCGTCCACTGCAGCCACTCGCGGGCCTTCAGGCCTAAATAGCAGGCAGTTTGAGGGTGCCAACAAGTTATTGCTGTTACCTACCGGCAGCTCCAGCTGAACGTACGCACCGGGTAGGAGGCGCCCCTCGTGGTTTGGCAAACTGACCTCGACCTGCAGCGTGCGCGTGACCGTATCGATTGCTCCGGCTGTGCGACTGACGATGCCGTGAAAGCGCACACCGGGGATCTCAGATTGCGTTACCGCTATGGTTTCGCCTACCCGAACCAGTCCGGCGTACGTCTGGGGGACATAGACGTAAACCCGCAGCGGGTCGGTCTGCGCAAGCGTGAACAGGGCTCTAGAGATGCCCCCGTTGCCTGCGTCGACCAAATCGCCCACATCGATATTGCGGCGCGTGACGACGCCAGAAAACGGTGCGACGATGTGCTTAAAGCCTTCAAGCTCGTGCAGGCGACGCACATTGGCATCGGCCGCGGCAAGATTCGCCTGGGCTTGGACAAAAGCGCTGCGCCGCTCATCGAGTTCCTGTTGTGAGACCGCATCGCGCAGGCGCAGACTCTCCCAGCGCTCGGCCGAACTCTTAGCTAACTCTAGGCTCGAGGCGGCCTGCTCGCGCGCCGCCGTGGCTTGCGCTAGCTGTTGATCAACTTCCGGAGTATCGAGTTCAGCGAGCGGTTCACCCTTTTCGACCCGTGCCCCGATGTCGCGAAACCAGTGCAGCACATAGCCGCTTGTTCGCGCATAGATTGGCGACTCGATAAAACCTTGTAGCGTCCCGGGAAGCGCAAGCGTCTCGCCGCCCTTTCCCGGTTCGATTCGGATCGTCGAAACGAATGTGCGCGCTTGCAGCTGCGTCGTAGTTTGAAGGTCGCGCATGTGAACCACGCGCCCAATTACCGTGCCAGCAGCGCCAAGCGCCAGCAGTACCACGATCAGAACGGTTGCGCGCCGTGCGCCTAGCAGCATGCGCGTGCGCGGAAGGGTGCTCGCGGTGCGCAGCTGCCCTGAACCTGTGCTATGAATTCCTAGCGAAGAGTGGTGGCTTTCAGACATTAGTAGTACTTCCTTGCAAACCGGTGGCAGATGACGAACCCGGATTTTCGGCGCGGATCGCAGCCCGACGCGCGAAACGCTGATGGACTGCGGCAAACACCACGGGGACGAAGAACAGTGTCGATACGGTCGCAAATAACAATCCACCAATGGTCGCGCGGCCAAGCGGTGCGTTTTGTTCTGCCCCTTCGCCCAGACCGAGCGCCATGGGAATCATTCCCACGATCATAGCCAAGGCTGTCATCAATACCGGACGCAAGCGAGTTGCGCCGGCTTCCAGTGCAGCCGAGAGCGGGGGCCTTCCCTCTCGTAGGCGCTGCCGGGCAAAAGAGATTACTAAGATGCTGTTGGCCGTTGCCA
>CAZSOI010000035.1:0-9089 GCA_964608115.1 uncultured Burkholderiaceae bacterium
GCTCGCCAAAACGCGTTCACGAGCGACGACTTCACAAACTACCACACGACCTTCGCCAAAGAAGATCTGGAGACCGTTCTTCGTCTCGAGGCTGACCGCTTTCAGAACCTATCCTACTCTGAAGACGCATTTAAGACCGAGTCGCGGGCAGTCCTGGGCGAGTACAACAAGAACAGTTCGAATCCCAATGTGAAGTTGTTCGAAGTCATACGCGATAAGGCATACCAGATACATACCTACAAGCACACCACCATGGGTTTTCTCGAGGACATCGAGAACATGCCCAATCAATACGAGTACTCCAAAGTGTTCTTTGATCGCTGGTACCGGCCGGATAACACGTCGATCATTATTGCGGGAGACATAGACGAGCGCGATGCGTTTGCGTTGATCGAAAAATACTGGGGTCAGTGGAAGCGTGGCGACTACAAGGTGCGGATTGCGGCGGAACCGCCGTCGCAAGGACCTGTGTATGTGCATGTGCCCTGGGCCGCTGTAACGCTACCTTTGGTCTCGCTCTCCTTTCATGGGCCAGCCTTCTCCGAGAAGCGGAAAGACTACGCGGCGCTCAATACGCTGCTGTCCATGTCCTTCGGCCCAACGTCAGACCTTTACCGGCGCCTGGTGGAGGAGGAGCAAAAGGTCGATGAGTTGAGCAACTTTGCTCCACCACGGTTTGACCCTTTTCTTACGACGATCCGCGCGCGAGTCAAGAAGATGGACGATGTGATCTACGTGCGCGATCAGATTCTTCGGACGATCGCGGAAATCCGGTCTGTGCCTGTGACACAGCAGCGCCTGGACGATGCAAAGGCATCTGAGAGATATGGCTTGCTTCGCTCGTTTGATAACACGGAGGGAATCGCGCAAACGCTGGCGCAGTTTGTTCGCTTTCGCCGCTCCTTTTCGACGATCAATGAGTACTATCGTCTGCTTGACTCGCTCACCCCGGGCGATCTTCTGTCTGCGGCCAGGAAATTCTTTAACGATGAGGGGCTCGTCGTAGCGACGCTATCGAAGGATGCGATGCCCTTGGCGATGGCGCAGATTCCTATGCTCTCTGCGTTTGTGCCGCGTCCGGTCGCGACGGCAAGTCTGCCTACAGTGGTTCAAAAAACGCTCCTCCCGCAGATCAGTTTCAAAATTCTGTTTAGTGCGGGCAGTGCCAATGATCCCGAGGGCAAAGAGGGGCTTGCTGCCCTTACGGCTGCGATGGTGGCACGGGCCGGATCCAGCGAAATGACAATTGGCGAAATCAGCAAGGCGTTTTTCCCGCTGGCGGGCCGTCTCACCGACCAGGTCGATAAGGAGATGACGACGTTCACTGGCAGCATTCATCGCGAAAATTGGAATAAGTTTGTCGCTGTCGCGCTGCCGATGCTCGTGTCCCCGGGGTTTCGCCAGCAAGACTTTCTGCGCTTGAAAGATGCACAGCGAAACGCGTTAGAGGTGGACTTAAAGGATCACAACGACGAAGAACTCGCAAAGGAGCGTCTTCAGACGAACATTTTCACTTCCACCCCGTACGGGCATCCGGTCCTGGGGACTTTGCGAGGCATCGACGCGATTAGCTTAGATGACGTCAAGGATTTCTGGGCGAGGGCATATACGCAAGGCGCGGTGCGGCTAGGAGTAGCGGGGAACGTCTCCGACGAGATGGTGGCAATGCTAAAGCGCGAACTCGGCAAACTCGCCATTGGCCCGGGTCCGGGTCCATTGGGTCAAATCGTAGGTAAAACACCCGACGGGATTCAAATCGAAATCATTCAAAAAGAAACGCGGTCAAGCGCAATTTCCTTTGGCTTTCCCATAGACGCCAACCGTGCCGACCCGGATTATGCGGCGCTTTGTGTCGCGAAGACCTGGTTTGGAGAGCATCGTTCCTCGAGTTCGCGCTTGTTTCGGCGTATCCGGCAAATTCGCGGATTGAACTATGGAGACTATGCGTATATCGAGGCCTTTCCGCGCGGGATGTTCGAATTTTTCCCAGACGCAAATCTCGCTCGTCGAGCGCAAATCTTTGAGGTCTGGATTCGCCCCGTCGCTGCGGAAAACGCTCAGATGGCATTACGAATTGCTATCTACGAACTAGAGAATCTAGTGAAAAAGGGTTTGAGTCGCGAGGAGTTTGAGAACACACGCGACTACTTGGCAAAGTACGTCTTTCTCATGACTGCCACGCAGGACCAGCAATTGGGTTACGCCCTGGATTCGCAGTGGTTTGGTCTACCCGACTACACGAAAATGATGCGCGAGGCGCTTGCGCAACTGACGGTCGATGACGTTAATCGCGCGATACGAAGACATCTTTCTGCAAAGAATCTTTCGGTCGTAGTTGTCACAAAAGACGCTGCTGCACTTAAGGACACACTGCTGGCGGACACCTTTTCTGCTATCAAATATGACGCCCCAAAGCCACAGGAACTTTTGGATGAGGATCAGGTGATCGGAAACCTAAAACTACACATTCGTGCGGAAGGCATCCGGATTACGCCCGTTGAGCAGGTCTTCGAGCGCTAGTTTCCCCCGGGGCTTGGCGGCCGCCTCGCACGCCTGCTCGCTGGGTCGCGAGGGTCGGGCGCATTTTCCATATCCGACCGCGGGCGGCGGGCGCGTTTCCCATATTCGAGCTCTTGCTAATCGCTAGCCGACCTCCTTCTCCCGGCGGAGGCGTGCCATCGGCATTTGTCCAAGAGCCGCTCATCCCCTAAAACGCGTGCCGGGGAAAAGCTCAAGATGCACTGGCTTTTACCGATATGACGGTCTGTGCTGGGCCGCCCAGCGTAGTGCAGCATTGCGGGGGGAGCTGCCGCATCTTTGAATTTTGCGCTAGGCAATTTGTCCGACGCGTGCCCAAACCCGAACGAAATGCGCCCTTACAGGTTCCGGATCTCGGTCTGAGGAGCCTCCCGGAAACGAGAAATAGCCCTACAACGCGGCATTCTGGTTGCCTATTTTCCGGATTCGAGCAACTCGGGAGGGCATACGCTGATGGGTGGCAATTGGGAATCCAATCATGAACGCATTCGACCTGGACGATAGGGTGACGGCGGCTGCCGTGGCTGCGGCAGGCACCATCCTTGGTGCCTTAATTCAGTTGCGCGTGGCTTGGCGCAAGGAGGTCTCGGAACGCGCACGCGGAGCGCCGGTTACAAAGAAGTCTCGCCGCGGCCCCGTGCTGGCGGTATTCATTCTTCTTATTGCGGCGGGCGTAGGGGGCTTTGCGCTCTCGCAGTACTTCGCTCGAGAGGCGGACCGGGAATCGGCAGCGATGCGTGCTGAGCTGCAAGCGCAACTCGCCCAAATCAGCGCAACGGCGCAGCGTCTAGAGCGAGCCTCCATGGGTGAACACGGTTCAACGGCGGCCGCGGAAGATGAGCTGCGTGGTGTCAAGAGCTTGAGCGTTACAACAATCATCGGGCCTTGTCGGGTGCACGCTGCCACGGGCAGCGATGTAATGCGCACGTGCTCGGAACAAGAGGCGCTTCGGGCAACGTTGTGTGCCAGCGTTCCAACGACGGCGACCGTAACCAACACCGTCCTTTACGCTCGGCCAGAGGGTTCATCACAGCCCTGGGCCGAACGACGCGCCTCCGCAGGCCAAGACCTTGGCTACGCGCGATTTGCCGACAAATCCTTTGAAAAGATGGAATCGGATCAGACGAAACTCGCTTGCACGGAGTTTTTCGTCTGGGACGGCGATCAAGCGGTCAGTGCTCGCATGGACCTCACTTACAGACTGGCACCTGGGGGGAGGGAGATTGCTCATGCGGCCATTGCACCGGTCAGCGGTGTCGGACCGTAGCGTCAGGAAAAGGCCCTGCATTTCCCACTTCATGGGAATTTGTGCCAGAGGCTGCAAGCTTAGCCGTTGCGCATTCTCTCTTTATAGGACATAAGCAGCGGCTCGGGCCCCTTCGTCGCCAAGACAGCGACTCGACGCTGGCCGAAACCCGAGCTGCGGCTCGGGGCCTTAACGCGAGTTGTTTTGATCTCCGACAGTAAATTAGGTTTCGATGGCCTATCTCTAACGGGCGATTCCAACGTGGTCGGAGAGTTTGCGGCTAGCCAAGTAGGCTGAAACATTGAGCATGCGAAACTTCGATTTGCTCGCAACTTGGACGCGATAGCGAGCGCGAGGCGATCGCTCTGGCCTCCAATCCCAGCGGGCTTCGCGGCAAAATTGATCGCAATGTGGATTAAAACCGGCTTTGCGGTGCAATACCCAAACTAGACTTGCCGTACTTCAATAGCGGTGAGCCACCGCACGTGCCGTGGTCCGGTAAGCAGGTCCAGACGGGAGATAAGGGCGAGCGGCCCCTCCGTTGTTGGAATCGCCTCGCTGTCTTTTTCCACCAAAACCAGCACACCGGCGCCGATCGGCGTGTTATAGAGTTCGCTCCACGAAAAGACCACCGTGTAATCATCACTCGCACGCGCGATGATGTAGCTTCGCTTAAGTGCATTGTGATCGGATGGCTCGAATTGAGCCTGATCGAGCAAGTCCGTGAGTTTGATGCCGCGGTAGCCCGTTAGCGTTCGCCTGACTTCGCCGCCACGCACGGTCAAGGGGACCGGCCCCATTTCACCGACAAGGGAAGAAGCGCGCAGCGATTCGGCGGGCACTTTCGTCTTGTTCCGAACTGCGCCCCCAATTGACAAGAAGGAGGACGCTTCGGGACTTGTCCCAGCATCTGCAGGCAGCGCGTGGGCGATCCTAGGAAGCGCTAGTGGGAGACCCATAACAATTAGACGCCGAATTTCGTCCATGCTCTATCCGCCTAAAAGTGAAACTCTCGTCAATCGTCTTGGCAATTTTTGTTGCTCGGGAAGGTGACCCAAGAACGATTCTCGTCTGCCCTATACGGCAAGGCAGGCAAGAACGATGCCAATGCTGGCTATCGCCGAAATGCACATTGAGTAAATCCAACTTTGGGCATGCTTGCTACTGATTGGCCCCTCGCTAGCGTACAAAATGTATCGAAAGCTACAAGCGCTATGTAACAAACAATACAACGCCGCTTTGAGTTTCTAATCGATCGGACCTTATCAAAGGCCGCGGGTCTATCCCCACGGGCGCCTCAGGTGCGTTGCAACTAGCGCTGTTCGCTTGGCCGCCCAAAAAGACCTGTCGCGCTCTCTGCGTCTGGTTTGACCAGGTGGGTGGGCAATGCGCACTTAGCCTTTTAGCGCCGCCCCGCGTTCAACTTTCGTGAATACGCCTTGGTTTTGCCCTAACGTCGGCCCCCACAATCAGGCGCGACTTTGTGCTTGGCCCCGGACACGGACCCGTTTCCTCATGCTGCAACGGCAAGTATCACGGCTCCTGCCTTAAAGACCGCTGTTGCAGGGGCGCCCTTTTTTAGTCCCAGTTCTTTGGCCGCTTCGTGCGTGATCGTTGCTTGTACGGTGGCGCCCGTAGGCAAGGCAATCGTCACTTCAGCGCTCACGGGTCCTTCTTGGACCTTTGTAATCTTCCCGGGCAGGCAGTTTCGAGCCGATAGCTTGACATCGGTGCCTTCGGTCATAACGAGCACGGAGCTGGCTTTGATCAAAGCAGTGGTCTCGCGCCCGACGGATAGGTTTAAGGTTTTGACGCTTTCGTTGGTAACGATCGCCACGATTTTTTCGCCGGTGCCGGTCAAAACCTCAACTTCAGAATTTACCGAGCCGAGCTTTACGGCCGTGACTTTGGCCTTGTAGACATTGCGGGCACTGATTTTCACGATCATCTCCTCGCCGGTCGTGTTCCTTGAACTGTTGGAGAGCAACGAAAAGCTGTGGACTCTTTCACCTGTGTTGCATCGTTGGTAAGGTAAAAATATAGCGTCTGGCATTGTAGCTCGCCGTCGTGGATTCAAAATTATCCGCATTGTGCGACCATATAAGCACTATGACCGCTAGAAGGCCCATCCACCACAAATTTGTTGGAAAGCTCTCGGTCGAAACCGAGTTTGGCGCCTTTCTTGGGGACACCCGCATTCGTCTGCTAGAGGCGATAGATCGATACGGCTCAATTTCCCAGGCGGCTAAGGCAGTGCCCCTGTCTTATAAAGCCGCTTGGGATGCAGTCGACGCCATGAACAACGTTGCCGAAGAGCCCGTGGTCCAGCGCTCTACGGGCGGCCGTCATGGTGGCGGGACGGTTCTCACCGACTATGGACGACGGCTAGTAGCGATGTATCGGGCGGTCGAAGAGGAGTACCAGGCTGCGCTTGATCGATTGGCCGATCGCCTGGAGGAGAGCGGTTCCGGCGACGTGCGCCAGTTTCGCAGCATGCTGCGGCGACTGGCGCTCAGGACCAGTGCGCGAAATCAGTTCACCGGCCCCATTTGTGCAATGCACGAAGGACCGAGTGGCTTCGAAGTGCGCCTGCGGCTTGATGACACAAATGAATTGGCAGCAGCCATCACCCGCGAAAGCGCCGAGAACCTCGGCCTGAAAATTGGCATGGAGGTCTCTGGCTTGGTGAAGGCCACCGCTGTTGCCCTGTCGAACCATCCGACCGCACATCCTGCGTCGCTTAATCGCTTATGCGGTAATGTGGACCGAATCCATCGAGGATCGATGACGGCAGAGGTAAGTGTATTGCTGCCAAGCGGACGCAGCGTTACCGCGGTGGTCGGCAAGGAAGCCTTGAACCAAATGAGGCTTGAGGTCGGAAAGCCGTGTTGCGCATTGATCGAACCATCGGCCGTGACGCTTTTTTGCTTCAGTTGACCGCTCAAGCGACGGCCTCGGTCCGCGAATCTCCCAAAACAGACTACCTGTAGGTCGCGAGAGGCAAAAGCTTTGCGGTTGCCTCGCGTTATATAAGACGCTATATTGCGATTAAGAGCCCAAGACGAAATCGCGCGCGGCGGCGTCTTATCGGTAATAGGCCGCGGCGAAGGTGTGCAGAGAAGTAAAAGGCAAGTGGCGTATGAGGCAACCTCCGTTCAAACCAAGCATCCTTGCGCGCGCTTTTTTATCCGAGCGCTTGGCGCATGACGAGTCGCAGCCCGCTGTGCAATTTCAAGACGAGGTCTTTCAAAACTGTTGCAATGACGATGTCGCAAAGCGAGGCAGCTCTCCTGAACCGAATCATCCCGTCCGGCGTACTCGTCTGACGGAACTTGACGCGAATTTTGGCTGCTCAATCATCGGCACGTGCTTGCGCACCGCAGAGTTGCGAAAACTGGTGGCGAAGTTCAAGGATCTGGGAGGAAGTGGCACAACGGATCTGCAGGTGCATCATGCCGCTGTCGAACTGGCGGTCGAAGGCGGGGCAGGGGCCAAAGCATTAACGAAGCTGCTTGACGCTCGCCACGCATCTGCGATTGAGCGATTTCGCGTCGCCAAGAGCGCAGAGTCGGTGGGTGCGATGTGGACTGAGGCAATGAAAGCCGGCGAAATTGCGGGGGCGTATTGGGCCGTCATGACGCATTCATCGAGTACGCCGGAATTGCGGCAGCAAGCATTTGGTGAGGTGCACATGCTCTCTCACCTTGTTGGCGCTGCCAATCGGGCCGACATCCGGCAATTGGTGGCGCTGGAGCGCGAAAACGCCGAGCTCAAGGAGAAGACCGAGCGGCAACAGGCGCGGTTGCAGGAAATCAACGTCAAGCATGAGGAGACGGTACGCCAGCTCACTAGCAAGGTTTTGGACCTCACGAGCCGCGTTCATAGCGAATCGGAGGATACGGAAGGTTTTGGGAAGGATTTGTCGGCACTTCGCAATGCCGTCCATGACAAGGAGCAGGAAGCGTTCCTGCATGCTAATCGTCGCGAAGAGGCAGAGCGGTCCTTGGCGGTATATCGAGAGCAAATAAGACACCTGCAAGCTAAATACGACGAGGCGATGGCCCTCGTTCGTGAACTACAAACAGAACTCGGCGCCATCGAGCGCCAAGTCGAAGATGTCGCGAATCTGGAAAATGGGCGATACGGACTCGCCGCAATGGCAGGCCGCCGCTTGCTATACGTGGGCGGGCGACCAAGTTCTAGGCTAGCTATTCGCAAGCTTTGCGAGAGTGCAGGCATCGACTTAACCGTGCATGATGGTGGCATCGAAGATCGCAAAGGCTTGCTTGCGGCCGCAGTGCCGGGCGTAGAGCTCGTGTTGTTTCCCGTGGACTGTGTCGACCACGATTCCGTAGGCGCGCTAAAGCGCCTGTGTCAGCGCAACGGCGTCAGTTTTGTGCCACTTCGTACTGCTGGAGTTGGCAGCTTTGTGTCCGCCTTGACGACCCATAGCACTGATCTGGGCACGACCGGTGGTCCGCCGGCGTCTCGCTTTTGTTTGCGCCACGGTTAAGCGGCGCTCCTGACGCTGAGTTCGCGCTGACGCGCTTCTTGAGGCGCGCGTCGCAAATAGCATTGGCGCAAGCTGCTCGGCGCTGTCGAAGCATGCAATAAGTTAGGCGCTCGACCTTCGAGTCTTACGGGCGAATTAAGGTCCGCATCGCCAGCAAAGATCGGACAAAGATCTCAGAAGCATCCAGACCGTCTTGGGCCGCCGGTCATCGGTTGTTGTGTGCACGGACCGCCGCGGTCCTTCGCCTCGCGAGCCAAGTCGATCGAGTCAAGCGCGATTCCTAAAATCGGTGGCGAATGCCCAGCGCATAGATGAAGTCAGTATTTTCCGATGGTCCGGTCGTGTTGTGAACGGCGTTTGCCGCTCCGCCGGAGACTAGCGAGTCCATGAATCCAAGATACAAATCGGTACGCTTTGAAAGATTGTAGTCGGCGACCAGACTGTAATAGTTCAGGGCACCGGCGCACCCGGACTGGGCGCCGGTGGTGCAATTGTATGAATCTTGGACAATGTGGTATGCGCCCAACTGCAAGGTGAAAGCGGACGTTATCTCCTGTCCGCCTCCGATCCAGTACACATTGATGTCCAGCTGATTCGGGAAGCCCGTTACGTTCACCAAACCATTGATCGGTTCATTAAAGAGCGTTGTAACCTGCTGGTCCGGCCCCGGGTTTGAGGGATTGTTATAGATCATCTTTTCATAGCCACCGCGGATCGTGGTCTTTTCCCAAGTGAACTTGGCAGAAGCCATGTAGGACTTCGTGTTTGCGGCCGTCACATTGATGGTGCCGG
>CAZSOI010000036.1:0-6073 GCA_964608115.1 uncultured Burkholderiaceae bacterium
AACCTTGATCGTCCACATGATCCGTACGGCCAAGATCCCCTTCTTGCAAAGCCGGGCGGCGACGCCACTGATGTTGATGACGCTGCTGGTCGTGCTCAGCGGGATGCTTCTGGTTATGGGACCGGCCGCACCGCTGTTCAAATTCGCGCCGCTTCCGCCGGCGTACTTTGCCTGGGTTGCGGCCATCATTTTGGGTTACGTGGTATTGACCCAGGTCGTCAAACAAGCCTATTTGCGACGCTACGGTTGGCAATAGAGCAAAAGATGGCTGGCTTTGCCGTTGGTGACGACCGTGGCGCTTGCCCGCGGCACCGGCCTGTGCCCTTGCGACCGACACAAACAACATACAATAGCGGCCGCGATGCCGGCCAATGAATATCTGCGCCGCATTCTCAATGCGCGCGTTTACGACGTCGCCACTGAGACTGCGCTTGAACCCGCTGCCTGCCTGTCGGCGCGCCTGGGCAATCGGATATTGCTCAAGCGCGAAGACTTGCAGCCAGTCTTTAGTTTTAAGCTGCGCGGTGCCTATAACAAGATGGTCGGTCTGGACAAGGCCACGCGCGCAAGGGGAGTAATCGCTGCCTCGGCGGGCAACCATGCGCAGGGCGTTGCGCTTGCTGCCCAGCAGCTCGGCGGGCCGGCCGTGATCGTCATGCCGGTGACAACGCCGCAAGTGAAGATCGACGCAGTGCGCACGCGCGGCGCCGAGCTGGTTCTGGTCGGTGATTCCTATTCGGATGCCTACGCGCACGCGGTCAAGCTCCAGACCAAGCGCCGACTGACCTTCGTGCACCCTTTCGATGATCCGGACGTGATCGCTGGCCAGGGCACGATCGGGTTGGAGATCCTGCGCCAACATCATGCGCAGCAGGCCGGCCCGATTCACGCCATTTTCGTACCCATCGGGGGCGGCGGTCTGATAGCCGGCATCGCCACGTACGTCAAGGCGCTGCAGCCCCAGGTCAATGTGATCGGCGTACAGGCGAAAGACTCCGACGCCATGGCACGATCCCTGGCTGCCGGACGTCGAGTGCGCCTTGCCGAAGTCGGGCTGTTTTCCGACGGCACCGCGGTTCGCGTCGTGGGACGGCACACCTTTGCCCTGTGTCGACGCTATGTAGATGAGATCATCACCGTCGACACCGACGCCCTGTGTGCCGCGATCAAAGACGTATTCCAGGACACACGGGCCATATTGGAGCCGGCCGGAGCGCTTTCGGTCGCGGGCTGCAAGCAATATGTCGAGCGCGAGCGCCTGCGAGGCTGCAATTTGGTCGCAGTCGCGAGTGGGGCAAACATGAACTTTGACCGGTTGCGTTTTGTCGCCGAGCGCGCCGAGGTGGGTGAACAGCGCGAGGCGCTGTTTGCCGTCACCCTTCCGGAAGAGCGCGGCTCGTTTAAGCGCTTTTGCGCATTAGTTGGCACACGCAACGTCACCGAGTTCAATTACCGAATTTCCGACAGCAAGACGGCACACATCTTTGTTGGAATCCAGACAGCCGGGCGCGACGATGCCCGCTCGCTGGCACGGATTTTTGTTCGCGCCGGATTTGCAACGCTCGACCTGACGGACGACGAACTGGCCAAGTTGCACCTGCGCCACATGGTCGGTGGCCACTCGCCGCTGGCGATCGATGAGCGGATCTTTCGCTTTGAATTCCCCGAGCGTCCGGGGGCGCTGATGCGCTTTCTTACGTCGATGTCGCCCAACTGGAACATCTCGCTTTTTCACTATCGCAACCAGGGCTCGGATTACGGGCGCATCCTCGTCGGACTACAGGCGCCGCGGCGCGACGGCGGTGCGCTCAAACGCTTTTTAGCGGAGCTGGGCTACCACTACCAGGACGAGACCGAAAGCAGCGCCTACCGCCTGTTCTTAGGCTGACAGCGCGCCGCTTAGCTGATTGCGCGCGCCAGCGCAAAGGCCGCAGCGGCGGCCAAACCGCCAATGGTCATCGTTTGCAGCGCCGAGCGCAGCGGCGCGGCGCCCGTGTAGCGGGCCTTTACGAAACCAAATAGCGCTAATGCCGCCAAAGTGACCGCGGCCGACCACGGCAGGGCCTGCGCCACAGAATGCAGCAGAACATAGGGAGCCAGCGGCACAGCGCCGCCGACGATGTAGCTCGCCCCGATAGTGAGCGCCGAGCGCTGCGCGCGTTCGGGTTCGGGCCGCTCAAGGCCCAATTCAAAGCGCATCATGAAATCGCGCCAGGCAATGGGTCGCTCGCGAAGACCCTGGATGACGCCCGCATAGTGTTCGGGCTTAAGGCCGTAACGCTCGAAGATATCGGCAACCTCGGCCTCTTCGGCCAGAGGCTTTTCGATGATTTCGTACTCCTCGCGGGCAAGTTCCGCGGCATAGTGCTCAGCCTGCCCCCGCGCCGCAAGATAGCCGCCCAGCCCCATCGCGATCGCACCAGCAGCGATCTCCGCAACTCCCGCCGTGATGACGGTGGCGACAGACACGGCCGCACCGCTAATCCCAGCAGCGAGCGCGAAGGGAACCGTGAGCCCATCGGCCATGCCGATGACGATATCGCGTACCAAATCACTGGACTGAAAATGGCTTTCATAATGCAAATGAGCATCCACGGCAGTACGTTCCTCGGATATCTTGTTGATCGGTCGATTTCCTGCGCCAAAACTGCGGATCCTAGGGTAGCAGCAGCGGCGCGCCGCGGTAACCTTCGCCGCATGCAACAGGCCAACGTTGGCCTTCTGAAGTAAGGCCAAAGCAATTTGAGGCAAACCATGAGCAAGGACGCAAGCAAGGACGCAGGCGCCTTGGGCCCAGGCGGCAGCACCACGGCCTCGCTCGCACCCGAGGCGCACGAGGTGCGATTCGCCAAGTTCCTGCATCGCGATTCCAAAGGGCGTGCGCCCGGTACGGCGTTTTCGCCCGCCATTGTCCCCACCTCCATTTACTCCTTGGCAAGCGATCCAACCGGCCCGTATCAATATGCGCGTTGGTCCAACCCTGGCTGGACGGCCCTGGAGGACGCACTCGGTGCTCTGGAGGAGGCCAGCGCCATCATCTTTCCCTCCGGTGCTGCCGCAGTAGCGTCGGTTTTTGCCAGTTGCCTTCGACCCGGCGACCGCCTGTTGCTGCAATCAGACGGCTACATGGGCACTCGCACGGCAGCAGAGAAATACTGTGCGCCCTATGGGGTGACGGTCGCTACCTGCGTTACCTCCCGCATTGCCGAACAAGCGTTTGACGGCTATCGGCTGATCTTGCTCGAAACACCGTCCAACCCCGGGCTGGACCTGGTTGACATCCGCGACTGCGCGCGCCGCGCGCATGCTGCCGGCGCGCGCCTGGTAATCGACAACACCCTGATGACACCCTTGGGCCAACGCCCACTGGATCTTGGTGCCGACGCAGTGGTTTACTCCGATACGAAGTTGTTCAATGGGCATTCGGATGTGGTGTTTGGGCACGTCGCCTCGCGCGATGCACAACTGCTGGAAGGCGTTTTGGACTGGCGTCGCGTGTGTGGCGCCATTCCGGGTCCCTTTGAGACCTGGCTGGTGCAGCGCAGCCTCGATACGCTGGAGCTGCGCCTGGAGAGAATCAATTCCAACGCAATGGCTCTGGCGCAAACTATCGCCGCACATCACGCCCCTGTGCAGGTTACCTACCCGGGGCTGCCTTCGCACCCGGCCCACAAACTGGCTAGGACACAGATGAGCGGTTTCGGGGCGCTGGTCGGCCTGACACTGGCCAGCAAAGATAGCGCCGAACAGTTCATAGCTAGCTGTCCGTATTTGCGGCCGACAACCAGTTTTGGTGGTCTGCATTCCTCGGCGGAGCGACGCACGCGCTGGGGCGATCGCGTCGCCGAGGGCTTTATTCGCCTATCGGTTGGATGCGAACCGACGCGCGCCTTGTGCGCGGCGGTTGTGCGCTCGCTTGATTTGCTTGCGGCGCAAGTTCATCCTTCGCTTCGGCCAAAGGCGTAATCGTAAGCGCGACGCCGCGACGAGGTCCGCGACCATCGACGCCTGGTGGTCGGCCGCTCGGGTGCGGTAGCACAGAAGCCGATTCGGCCAGCTCTTCATCAAATGCAAAGTCCCCCTCGGGATCCGCAATGCCCGTGGGATGCAAGCCCAAAAAGTCGAACAAGCTTCGGTCGAGCAGATGCGAGGGCGTCACGCGCGCGAGCGCGTTAAAGACGTTTTGTGTGCGCCCGGGAAACCGCCGTTGCCATTGGGCGATCATCTGCTGAATTTCTTTGCGCTTAAGATTTTCTTGCGATCCGCACAGGTTGCACGCAATGATAGGAAAGCACCGACTGCGCGCATATCGAGCCAAATCCGGCTCGGCAATGTAGGTCAGGGGCCGAATCACCACGTGTCGTCCGTCATCGGAAATGAGCTTGGGCGCCATCGCCTTGATCCGGCCGCCATAAAACAGGTTTAGGAAGAACGTACCCAGTATGTCGTCGCGATGATGTCCCAGAGCGATCTTCGTGGCGCCTAGTTCGCTGGCCACGCGATACAACACGCCGCGACGCAAGCGAGAGCACAGCGAGCAAGTTGTCTTGCCCTGGGGGATCAGCCGGCGGACGATGGAGTATGTGTCCTGAGTTTCAATGCGAAATGGCACGCCTTGGGCCCGCAAGTACTCGGGTAAAACGTGCGCCGGAAAGCCCGGCTGCTTTTGATCCAGATTCACCGCCACCAATTCAAAAGAGAGGGGTGCGCGGGCCTGCAAGATGCGCAATATGTCCAGCAACGCATAACTGTCCTTGCCGCCGGACAGACAGACCATCACCCGGTCGCCAGGTTCGATCATTGCGTAGTCGCCGATTGCCTGCCCGGTCAGACGCACTAGGCGCTTTTGCAGTTTTCGATCTTCATAAGCCAAACGGCGTTTGCGCCGTTGCTCTTGCGTCGCATCCAGGGCTTTGGCCGCCACCGGTATGGCCTCGTGCCTGTGCAATGGCGTTTTCATCGCGCCTCCCGAAAGCGCAGCACCTCCACACCAATACCCGCAACGCTGGTATAAATTTCCGCTTTTTCACTGGACACACGCACGGCTTCGACCCCTGGCCAGCGCAGCAGTTCGCTTGCGATGTCGTCGACGAGCGTTTCTTGCAAATTGATGTGCCCGCGAGCGATTCTTTGTTCCACGACCGCGCGAACAAAGTCGTAATCGACGACTTCTCGAACATCGTCGTTGCGCGGGGTAGAGGCACCTAGCGCGACGTACACATCCAGATTCAGCACCAAGCGCTGCGTTCCGCGCCGCTCAGCCGAATACACCCCAATGTTCGCCTCGACCGTCCAGTCGCGCAAGAATATGCGCCGACAATGAGCCAGGCGCGGATCTGTTAGAAGCGTTGCCATCGATGCCAAGCGGGGAGTCGTTTCAGGCCCTCAGGAACATAATGTCGCGCGCGCTGGGCACCAGGTGCTGCCCGCCGTCCACAATCAGGGTTGTCCCAGTTATGGACGGCGCATTGACCAAGAACACGACTGCCTGCGCGATATCTTGCGCAGTGCTTGCGTGGCCAAGGGGGGTTGCCCGATGGGCCGACTCGAACCCCGAGATCGTTTGGTCGGGCGCAGGCAAAGTGATTCCGGGGGCCACGCCCACAATCCGCAACTTGGGCGCCAGCGCGCGGGCCAACAGACCGTTGGCTGCCTCCAGCGCCGATTTAGAAAGCGTGTAGGAAAGAAAGTCCGGATTGGGATTCCAGAGCTTCTGATCGAGTAGGTTGACTACCACGCCGGTCGCATCGGCGGGCAGTCGCGTGTGCAGCGCGCGGGACAATGCCACCGGCGCAGCGACGTTAACCCGCATGTGCGCCTCGAAGCGATCGAGCGAAAAGTTCGTCACCGAATCGGACTCAAACAAGGAGGCATTGTTGACGAGGCATCGCACAGGCCCGAGCGCGCGCTCGCAATCATCGAGCAAGTCGTCCCAGCCGCCCTTTGCCGAAAGGTCGAATGCCACCGCATGAGCGCGGCGGCCCAGCGCCTGGATTTGTGTCACCGTCTCCCCGGCTGCCGCGCGCGATTGGCGGAAATGAACCGCAACATCCCAGCCTTCGCGCGCCAGCTC
>CAZSOI010000037.1:0-7709 GCA_964608115.1 uncultured Burkholderiaceae bacterium
TGGGCACATGGCCGCTGGCTGCCCCCGCCAGCCGTTGGCTATGCTTGGACGCCGCCTTATTACGAGAATCGGGCGGGAGTCGTTGTTTTCGTGGCAGGGTTTTGGCGCGCACCGGGCGTGGCCTTCATCGCTCCGGCTCCAGGACTTTCGATCGCCGTCGTGGCGGCGCGCCCCGGCGTTCTCATGGGGCCGCCCGTGCAAGGCCCTCCGGGAGTGTTTGTGCCGCCGCCACCTGGCTCGCGGCCGGGCCTGATTGTTCCCGCGCCCGTAGGAACGAATCCCGCAGTGGTTATCGGCGCTCCCCCACTGGTGCGTCCGGGCATGCAGGTGCGCCCAGGTGATGGCTCGCACGTACAAATCGTGGCACCGGCCAACGTGACCGCCGGCGGCCAACCTTTTAACACCATGGCGCCTGCGCAAGCCCACTTGGCGGCAGCCCAAACGCCCGTGGTTCGGGCTGCTGCGCCTGCGCCGGCGAGCGCAAAGGCGATTCCCACCTTTAACCCGCACGCGGGCTTATCTAACTTGCCCGAGGCCCGGCCCGTACAGCCCGTCGTGACGCAGCCTAACCTTATTCGAGCGGTGCCCTCGGCGGGCAACGCCTCAACGCCCCTGCCGCCAAGCGGTGGTCCGCGGCCCTATGGGCAAGCGCAGGGTCAATCGCAGTTCAACGCGCCCGGCGCGCATGCTGGCCTTCCGCGGCAGCCACAATTGAATGCCGCCCGATCGCCGCAGCAAGGTGCACCAGCGCCCCAAGCCGCTGGCGCAGGACATCCACAGGAGACAAGACCCGAGGCAGGAAATCGCGTTGCGAAGCCCGCGCCAAAGAAGGAGCATGAACCGCGCGAGCACGAACAAAAAGAGCGCCGCGAATAGCGGGGCGCGCCCGATGCGCGCTGCTGCAGGTGCTAGATCGTGGGAATGCCCAGCTGCGCGAACAAATCGTGATGGCTTGCCGCCTGCGATTCGTAGCGTAGCCTTGTTGCGGTGACCACTGCGGTAAGTTGCGCCAGGGCCACTTCGAAGTCCTCGTTGATGATGATGTAGTCAAACTCCGGGGCCCGAGCGATCTCGCTTCCTGCGGCGAGCAGCCGGCGCTTGATTACGGCTTCGCTATCTTGGCCGCGCTTGTGCAAGCGCTCATCGAGCGCGTCGATTGAGGGAGGCAAGATGAAAATTCCCACCGCGCGCGGGAAGATGCTCTTGACCTGGCGCGCGCCTTGCCAGTCGATCTCCAGCAGCACGTCCATGCCCGAGGCAAGACGATGCTCGATCTCGCGTCGCGAAGTCGCATAGAAGTTGCCATGAACCTCCGCGCTCTCGAGAAATTCGCCCTGAGCCTTGCGTCGATGAAACTCGGCCAGGTCGATGAAGTGGTACTCGCGGCCGTTGAGCTCCCCCGGCCGCGGAGCGCGCGTTGTGCACGACACCGACAAGGCAAGCGCGGTGTCGCGCGCAAGCAGCGCGTTGACCAACGTGGACTTGCCCGCGCCCGAGGGGGCCACGACCGTGAAGATCTGCCGGCCCGAGGTGTTCGGTGGCGTTTGTTGGACGCTGCTCATCGCGATCGACCTCCAGGTGCTCGTGGCCAAATTGGATAGCGCGCACGAATCATTCGAGATTTTGCACTTGTTCGCGCATCTGTTCGATGAGCAGTTTTAATTCGACCGCCGCCGTCGTCATGTCGATGACATTGGCCTTGGAGGCGATGGTATTGGCTTCGCGGTTTAGCTCCTGCATCAGAAAATCCAGCTTGCGGCCAACCGCACCTCCCTGCTGCAAGATGCGCCGCACCTCGCTAAGGTGCGCCGCGAGCCGATCGATCTCCTCGGCTACATCCGAGCGCATGCCGTGTAAGGTGAGCTCCTGTCGGATTCGTTCGTTGACTTCTTCGCGCGAGAGCGCCCCGCCCGCGAGGGCAGCGCCCAGCGCCTGGATCATGCGCTCGTTTAGTCGCCGCTCCATGTCGGCAAGGATGCGCGGCACGCTGGAGCGAAGCATCAGCAAAATTGCCTCCATGCGGTCGCAGCGCTCAAGTAGCGCTGCGCACAGTGCCGCGCCCTCTCGGTAGCGCGATGCGAGCAGGCCATCGAGCGCCTCATCCAGCGCCTGCATCAGCGGCGCACGCCACGCTTCGGGATCCAGCGCGTCGGTTTCGATCACACCCGGCCAGCGCAGCACATCGCCAACCTGCAGGGCGATGGCCTGGGGCAGCGCCGCATGCACTTGGCTGGCCAGCGCCGCCAATTGGGCTAGCGCAGTTTCGTTGATGCGCGGGGTCGCAGTGATGGGGTCGCGTGTGACACTGACGCGACAATCGAGTTTGCCGCGCGCAATCACTGTGCCGATGCGCTCGCGCACGGCGCCCTCGGCATAGCGCAGCTCCTCGGGAAGCCGAAGGGTAAGCTCCAAAAACCGTCCATTTACGGACTTAATCTCGACCGTAACCGCGCCAAACTCTGCCGTCTGCGTCGAATCGGAGAATCCCGTCATGCTGGCGACGTCCGCCATATGCTTTGCCTTGTGCGTTTTGGCGCGGAAAGCGTCCGCTGGCATGCCACGGGAATTCGATAAAATGCCCGCGCTTACCTGCTTGCGCTGCACGCAGCAAACGCAAGCAAGCGGCGCGGCTCTCGCGGCCCCATCCAACCAACTGCAGTAACGGCACGTTTCAACCGCATCGGCAAACCATGGCGGCTCAGAACAACGCGTCCCTCCCCGAAGGCATGCAGCTTGGTGCCTACCGCATTGTAAAGAAGATATCGAGCGGGGGATTCTCGATTGTTTATCTCGCGCGGGACGAAAACGGCAATTCGGTTGCCATCAAGGAGTACATGCCCGCGGCGCTTGCGCAGCGCAAGCCCGGCGAGTTCTCGCCGTACGTGAGCCCCGAGAACCTGAACACCTATCGGATCGGGTTAAAGTGTTTTTTCGAGGAAGGTCGCGCGCTTGCCTCGATCTATCACCCGAACATCGTGCGCGTGCTCAATTTTTTCCGCGCCAACGAAACCGTCTACATGGTCATGCACTACGAGTCGGGCCGCTCGTTGCAGGAGCACGTGCTGCGCAATCGCAGCAAGGACCAAAAGGACGTACTCTCCGAGCGTTTTATTCGCCGTGTTTTTACACAGGTCATGAATGGCCTGCGTGAGGTGCACAGCAACCGTCTGCTGCATCTGGATGTGAAGCCCGCCAACATCTACTTGCGCATGGACGGCGCACCGATATTGTTGGACTTTGGCGCGGCGCGCCAGACCTTGCAGCGCGACATCAGCAAGACCTACCCGATGTATACGCCGGGCTTTGCGGCCCCAGAGCTGTACAAGCGCGATGCGGAACTTGGCCCTTGGACCGACGTCTATAGCATTGGCGCGTGCATCTATGCGTGCATGTCCGGGTTGCCACCGCAGGAATCCGACCAACGGCTCAAAGATGACAAGATGTCGCAGGCACTGCGGTCTTTTCGCGGCCTGTACTCGGCGCAGATCATTTCGATGGTCGAGCGGTGCCTGAAGCTCAATTCCCTGGAGCGGCCGCAGACCGTGTACGCTGTCCAAAAGGAGTTGCTCAACAACGTGCCCGAGAGCCCCGAGTTCTCGTTTCTTGAGCGCACGGGCGCGCGTGTGCGCCACCTGCAAGAGCGTGTGGCACGCTTTGCGAAGGATCACAACATCACCTGGTTTTGAGGTCCCAATTGCGCTTTTCGATATATCAAGAAAGCAAAAAAGGTGGGCGCAAGGTCAACCAGGACCGTATGGGCTATCTGTACACGCGCGACTCCCTGATGATGATGGTCGCCGACGGCATGGGAGGCCATGCGCGCGGAGAGGTTGCGGCGCAGATGACGATGCAAATTGTCGCTTCGCTCTACCAGCGCCACGCCAAACCATTGCTCCTGGAGCCGACGCGGTTTTTGGAAGAAGCGGTGCAAACCGCGCATCGGGAGCTGCATCGCTACCGCGCCGAACAAAACTTGCCCGAAGCCCCTCGGACCACCATCGTGCTGTGTGTCGTGCAGCAAGGCGTGGCAATCTGGGCCCATGCGGGCGATTCGCGTCTGTACCTGATTCGCAATGGCACCATCGTCGATCGCACACTCGATCACTCGCGTGTGCACCATCTGGTCTCCTCCGGACTTATTCGCCCCGAAGATGCCAAGGATCATCCGGAGCGCAACCGTATCTTTAATTGCCTGGGCGCTTTCGTTACGCCCACCGTTGAGATTAGTCACCCCACGGCCCTGCGGGCGGGCGATGTGTTGCTGCTTTGTACGGACGGTCTTTGGGGAAGCTTGAACGACCGGGCGATCGTCGAGGCGTTTTCCGAACGCACGGTAATGCGCGCGGTCCCCGAGCTTGTCGATCTGGCGCTGGAGCAAGCCGGCCCCGAATCGGACAACTGCACCGCTTTGGCGATGTCCTGGGCCGGCGCCGAATCGCTGGACATGGTCCCACCGACCGACTCGCCGGTTTCCACACTGGTCATCCCCGAGGGCGCAATGACCTCGACGATCCAGATACCACGAACTGGCGAAGAACCCGGCCCGGCGTACACCGACGATCAGATCGACGAGGCGGTCGAAGAGATTCAAAAGGCCATTCAGCGCGCTTCCAAGCTGATCACCGACAAATGATCCAGCGTAGCGATGGACGGGGCGCCAACGAATTGCGTCCCGTGGAATTTATCCGTGGCTATACGCACCACGCGGAAGGCTCGGTGCTCGTGTCTTTTGGGCACACGCGGGTGCTGTGCACGGCGTCAATCGACGAGCGGGTTCCCGCCTTTTTGCGCGGCAAGGGCCAGGGGTGGCTGACCGCCGAATACGGCATGCTGCCGCGGGCAACGGGCACGCGCTCGGAGCGCGAGTCGGTGCGAGGCAAGCAAGGCGGGCGCACCCAAGAGATCCAGCGCCTGATCGGACGCAGCCTTCGCTCGATCGTTGACTTGGCGCGCATTGGCGAGCGCACAATTCAGGTCGATTGCGATGTTCTTCAAGCCGACGGGGGCACGCGCACGGCGTCCATCACCGGCGCGTATATTGCCCTGGTCGATGCCGTGCGCTGGCTGCGCAGCCACGAGCTTTTGCCGACGGCCGATGAGCCCATACGCGATGCCGTTGCGGCCGTGTCGGTCGGAATCGTTGGCGGCGAGGCGCTGCTTGATCTGGATTACGCCGAGGATTCGCAATGCGATACCGACATGAACGTGGTGATGACCGCAAGCGGCGGCCTTGTCGAAGTGCAGGGCACCGCCGAGGGCGCGCCGTTTTCGCGCGCGCAACTCGATGCCATGCTGGCCTTAGCCGGCGCCGGGATCGAACGGTTGATCGCGGCCCAAAGAGCGGCACTCACTCAAACCGTGCCCGCGCGGTAAAACGCGCGCTCTTTCGCTTTTATCAAACCCGCCTATGGACAAGGACACGCTAGGGCAGCGGCGGCTTTTGCTTGCCTCGGAAAACCGCGGCAAGCTTGCGGAGCTGCGCGCACTGGTTGGGCCCATGGGCGTAATCGTTCAGGCGCAATCTGCGCTGGGAATTGCCGCGGCGCCTGAGCCGCACGATACATTTGTCGAAAACGCCCTGGCCAAGGCGCGCCATGGTGCACGCGAAAGCGGCTGGCCGACACTGGCCGATGACTCGGGCCTTTGCTGCGAAGCCCTTGACGGGGCGCCGGGGGTTCGCTCGGCACGCTATGCGGGAGACAGTGCCAGTGATGAGCAAAACAATGCACTACTTGTGCGTGAGCTCGCGGCTGCGGGCAACCGGCGCGCACACTATCGTTGCGTCGTCGTGGCAATGCGCTGGCATGCAGATCCGGAGCCGCTGATCGCCGATGGGCGCTGGGATGGCGAGATCGTCGATCAGGCGCAGGGCAGCGGGGGATTTGGCTACGACCCGCACTTTTGGCTGCCGCAATTACGCTGCACGGCTGCGCAGCTCGAAGCCGAACACAAAAACCGCGTCAGCCATCGCGCAATTGCCATGCAAGCGATGGTTGCCCTTTTGCGCGAGCGTTGGAGCTGGTAGCCGTGGGCCGGATGAAAACGCAAGCGCCACAGCAAGCCGGGGCGCAGCAGCGGGTCGTCTTTATCGGCAATGAAACAAGTCCCGCGCGGATACAGCCGCCCCTGGCGCTGTATGTTCACGTGCCTTGGTGCCTGCGCAAGTGCCCGTATTGCGACTTTAATTCGCACGCGGTGCAACCTGGCGAGGTCCTGCCGGAAGAAGCCTACCTTGATGCGCTGTGCGCGGATCTGGAATCGACGCTGCCTTTTGTTTGGAGTCGCACGGTGCACTCCATTTTTCTTGGCGGCGGCACACCGAGCCTGCTCTCCTCGGGCGGCGTTGAGCGCCTTCTCTCGGATGTGCGGGCGCGCTTGCCGCTTTCTGCCGAGTGCGAGATTACGCTCGAAGCCAACCCCGGGACATTGGAGGCCGAGCGCTTTGCGCAATACCGGCGCTCGGGTGTAAATCGCCTATCCATTGGCGTGCAGTCCTTTGAGGACGAGAAGCTGCGCGCGCTGGGCCGCGTGCATGATGGCGCCCAGGCCCTTGCCGCGGTGCAAGTTGCGCGGCGCGAGTTTGCCAACTTCAACATCGATCTGATGATTGGTCTACCGGGACAAAGCCCGGAGCAGGCCCGGGCCGATGTTCAGCGCGCGCTGCAATTTGCGCCCCCGCACCTTAGCGTCTACCAACTCACACTGGAGCCCAACACCGTTTTTCACAAGTACCCGCCGCCTCTTCCCGATGAGGAGACCATGAGCGCAATTCAGGCCAGCGTCGAGGAAGTGCTTGCGGCCGCAGGCTACGAGCACTACGAGGTTTCGGCGTACGCAAAACCGGGCTCGTTCTCGCGTCATAACCGCAACTATTGGACTTTTGGCGATTACCTGGGAATCGGTGCCGGGGCGCACGCCAAGATCTCGCTACCGGATCGCATCGTTCGCCAAGAGCGTTACCGCTCGCCTGCTTCGTATCTGGAGCATGCGGCGCGCGGCGAGTTCATTTCCGAGAGCCGCGATCTTGGCTGCGCGGACCTCGTCTTTGAGTTCATGCTCAACGCGCTTCGGCTGCGCGCGGGGTTTGCGCCGGCGCTATTTACGCAACGTACGGGCCTGAGCTTTACCCACATCGAGCCCACCTTGCACCGGGCGCAGGAGCGGGGGCTGCTGCGATTTGATGGGCAGCGGATTTGCCCAACGGATCTGGGCATGCGCTTTTTAAATGACCTTCAGGCCATGTTCCTGGAGCAGGCGCCAGAATCCGCCAGCAAAGCGCCAAAATAGCCCGGCGGGCAGAAATGCACAAAGTTGGTGCTTCACACGCACCGATTTTGATATATTGCACCAATATCGATCATTGCGGGCGGAAGCCGGTTAACGTTGCGTTCGGCCATCGAGGGGCGCTGGTCCCTGCGGGCGGTGCGCCGACTCTGCTACGCTGCCCGCCTCAGCAAGTCGGTACGAGGCCGTGCGGCCACTGGGAGGGTCCGCGCGTAGCGGCATATTTCTTGCGCTCTTGTACCGGTTGATCGGACTTTTTCACATAGAGGAGAGGAATCGATGGCGTCGGCAAAAGACGTTTTGAAGCTGATCGCGGACAACGAAGTGAAGTTTGTTGATTTGCGCTTTACCGATACCCGAGGCAAGGAGCAACACGTCTCGGTTCCCGTCAAGGCCTTTGGCGAGAGCAAGTTCACCGAGGGACA
>CAZSOI010000038.1:0-2036 GCA_964608115.1 uncultured Burkholderiaceae bacterium
CCATGGGGCGTACTCGAGTTTGGCGGCCGCGCCATCACGCATATTTACGCTTCTATCGGATCCCGGCAGGGTGACAACCTCGAATTTCGCAACTCTCCTCTTCGGCGTCGATCCATTACTTGACGCTAGAAAGCCGATCTGTGAATTACTTAGCTCATAAGATTTTCGGGAGGAAACTATGCAACGGCTTCTGCTGGCCACAGCGGTAACTACCGCGTTGATCGGAAGCGCTCAGGCGGCAGATCCCGGCATTACCAACGACGAAATCACCATTGGCCTGTTCGCGCCGATGTCGGGGCAGCTCGCGTCGTTCGGCCTCGATCCACTACAGGCGGCAAAGATGTGGTATGAGGAAACAAACAAGAAAGGCGGCATCCACGGCCGCAAGATTAAAGTCGTCGTCGAAGACGACAAGTGCAACCCAAACGAGGTGGTCGCCGTCGTCAAAAAGCTGATCACTGTCGATAAGACGTTCTTCGTGCACGGCGGCTCATGCACGGCGGCAACGGTCGCGGCGCAAGAGTTCGTCACGCGCGAGAGGGTCCCGCACGTCATGCTCAACGCGTCAGGCGACGCCGCCGTCTTTCCGCCTACGCGCTACGTGTTTGGCGCCTTTGGCGGCACGCAGCGCACCGTCGGAGCTACTATCGCCGAATTTGCTGTAAAACAGCTCAAAGGCAAACGCGTCGCGGTGATCGCGCATGACGACGAATATGGTACCGCGAACACGGCGACAATCCGCGCCGTAGTGGCGCGGCTGGGCGCGGAGGTGGTAGCCGCCGAGATGATCTCACCGAAGATCACCGATGTAACGGCGCCCCTTCTTAACATCAGGGCGGCCAACCCGGACGTGATCTTGTCGACCGTCTATCCGGGACCGGCGGTCCTGGTGGCGCAGAAATATGGTGAATTCGCAATGACCTCCATTCCGCTGGTGCAGGCGGTCCAGGGCATCCCGGTACCCGCGGCGTTTGCGAAAAATGTCGGCAATGACGCAGCTTTTGCGAACTTCTACTACGGCTCGCCGCTCAACGATCTGACCGATGGCCCGAAGCAGCAGAAGTGGCTCGCGCTTTATAAACAGTACTACCCGGAGCGCACGCCCGGCGCGTTCATGACTTATGGTCTGCCGTCGGCGATGGCGATCACGCGCGCGCTGGAAAAGGCCGGGCCCTATGTGGCCCGCGAAAGCTTTGTCGACGCCATGCAAACGCTCGACTTCGACAGCGAAGTTGTAGCCGGTCCGATCGCCTTCGCGCCGGATCGGCGCGACGGTCATCGCGCGTCAACCTTCGTCAAATTCGACGGCAAGAATCATACGCTGATGCCGGGCGTCTATCTGTGGAACGGCAAGGACGGGCTGTGACGGCCGCCTGACGTGCCGCATCCATGGTGACGCCCCTCCTTCAAGGTATTGCCAGCGGCATCATCACCGGCTGCGTCTACGCACTGATCGCGCTCTCGCTCGTCATCATCTACAAGTCGAGTGACGTCATCAATTTCGCAGGCGGTGAGATGGTGATGGCTGGAGGCTATCTCGGCATCTTCGGCCTCGTCTGGCTCGGCCTGCCTTACGTCTTCATCTTTCCGCTCGCCGCGCTCGTGATTTTCATTGTTGGAGCCCTGTTCGACCGCATCGTGCTGACGCGCGTCGTCGGCAGATCGGTGCCGGGTCACAGCGTCCTCGTCGCGATGATTATCGCGACGGTGGGACTTTCCTACGCGCTAAAAGGAATCGTGCGCCTGATTCCATACACTGAGGAAGTCCGACGGCTTCCACCGATGAGTTCCGGCGTGCCGATTTTCCTCGGCCCGGTCGTAATGCAGCGCCAGGACATCGTGATCGTCATCGCGGCCGTAGCAATCATGGCGGCGCTGTGGGTTTTCTTTAATCTCACGATGATTGGCAAGGCACTGCGCGCTGCCAGTCAAAATCCGCGTGCGGCGGCACTTGTCGGCATTCCGGTGCGTCGTATGAGCATGATCGCGTGGGGGATCGCGGCGGCGCTCGCGGGCATTGCGGGAATTCTGCTTGC
>CAZSOI010000039.1:0-3558 GCA_964608115.1 uncultured Burkholderiaceae bacterium
GAACTGTGGCGCTGGCTCGAGGGCGGTGCTTACTTATATGTCTGCGGCGACGCCAAGCGAATGGCAGGGGATGTCGACCTGACGCTTCAGCAAATTGCCGTCACCCAGGGCGGGATGGGTGCGGAGAATGCGAAACGGTACTTTGCGGATCTCGCGCGCGAGGGACGCTACCAACGCGACGTGTACTAAGAGGCGCTTCGTTAGGGCACCGTCGCAATGGCACAAACGAAATCGGCAGCGACGCGGGCAGCAAACTCTCCCAAGGCTCCACGCACGCCTCTCTCGCAAGGAACGTTTTGTTCAAACAGACGCCAAAGCCTCACCTCGGTGAAAAAAACAGGCGGTTCCGCCCTTAGATCTGCGCAAACCGTCTCGAGGCGATCGATCCAAGCGCTTTTTGCTCACTTGGCTTCGGTAGCCTTGCAAACCCGATCCGCAACCGGTCTGTCGGCCGGCGCGGCACCCCGATGCCAGTACAGCGTCAAAAAAGCCTGTGTGGCATCCCGCGCACTTCGCCGAATCTCCGTTGGAGTCGGCCGCTTGACAACCCCCAGGGCCAGGTTGATCAGTAAACCTTCCAACAGCAGCGCGAAGAAGCGGGAGACCATTCGATCCGAGTTGCCGCGAGCAAGCAAGCCCGCGGACTGTGCTTTTTCCAGGTACTGCCGCAAGGCAGCGCTGCCCGCCTCGCGCCCGTACTGATCAAGAGCTTGCGCGACTTCGGGAGCGCGTTCGGCCTCGGATACCGCGAGTCGATACACCGCGATGACGTCCGGATCGCTGATTTCCCGCATCAGAACCGACCCGATCTCCACGAGACCGGCTTCCAGATCGCCGTGATTGCGGGGCGCCGGCCAGTCGGTCGGCAGTCGCATGCGCGTCGCACGCTCGGAAATGCACGTGACGAGCATTTGTTGTTTGCTGCCAAAAAGCGAATACAGCTCGCGCTTGGATACTTTTGCTCGCGTGGCGATTTCGAGTGTGCTGGCCCGTGCGAAGCCGTGTTCCGCGAAGGCGCAAAACGCAGCCGCCAGTATCCGTTCGCGTACGGACGGCTCTTTGACTCCCTGATCGCCCATTTTTTTGGTGACGTAACGCCCGCGCATGGCAACCCCTTGACACGGTACCTACTGGTACCGTAGTATGACCGCGTTGGTACCAATTGGTACCCATTTCGCAGACCGGAGTATACAAGATGCGAAACGCGGACCCACGGGAAGTCGAGATCGCGGCAGACAACGAGGCAGCGGTCGTGCGTCTCCAAAACGTTGCCAAAACCTACCACTCGGGCGCCGTCGACGTGCCCGCATTAAGGGGTATCAGCCTGGAAATTCCGTATCACCGTTTTTCGGTTGTGATCGGAGCCTCGGGCAGCGGAAAAACGACGCTGCTCAATCTAATCGGCTGCATCGATTCGCCCAGCCGAGGTACCGTTGAAGTCTGCGGTCAGAGCATTGCGCAGCTCGACGATGACGCCCTCTCCGATTTTCGGGCACGCAACATCGGTTTCATTTTTCAGCATTTCAGTTTGATCCCCGTGCTCTCCGCCTATGAGAATGTCGAGTATCCGCTCTTGCTAGTAGGAACGCCGCAGGCCGAGCGGCGCGAGCGCACGTGCGCAATGCTCGAGGCCGTAGGGCTTGCCGACCAAGCGCGCCAGCGCCCGAACGAACTCTCTGGGGGACAGCGTCAGCGGGTAGCCATTGCGCGCGCCCTCGTAAAAAGCCCGCAAATCGTCCTCGCGGACGAACCGACGGCCAACCTGGATTCGGCAACGGGCGCCTCGATCATTGAGCTCATGCGCCGCGTCCAGGCAAAGTCGCGCACGACCTTCATTTTCGCCAGCCACGATCCTCAGCTCATGTCCCACGCAGACCAGACCTACGCGATTCGCGATGGCGAACTGATCGAACACCGAAATGAGGTCGCACGATGAAACTACAGGTGAAAGTCGCGTTCCGCAACATGCTGCGCAACCAACGACGCTCGACGATGACGGGCTCGGCGGTAGCGGCCGGCGCAATGGCGATGCTTCTGTTCGGCGGGTTTGCGTCGTACATCTTCGCGGGCTTGGAGACCAACAACGTGCAGCGGATCGGCCATCTGACCGTGTTTCGCGAGGGCTACTTCCTGGTGGGTGCGGGTAATCCGGTTGCTTACGGGATTGATCACTACGAGGACGTCATGCACCGGATCGAATCCGATCCCGTCCTCGGAAAAATGATTAACGTTCTGACTCCTGTCCAGTCGCTCGTGGGCATCGCAGGCAATTTTGGCGGTCATGTCGAGGCGTCGAAGACGTTCCTCGGTACCGGGCTGATTCCCTCGGCTCGCGAACGGATGCGGCAGTGGGACGAATTTGGTGCTGGCCAAAAATATCTGCCCGACTCGCGGCTGTCCGACGGCGAACTGACACATGGCCTGATTGGCGTCGGCCTGGCGCGCGTCCTCGGCCTTTGCGATCGCGTGGGACTGCCGGACTGTCCACCCCTACCCGCGGCAATGGTTTCGCCCGGCAGCACCGTCGCAGCACCTACTCGCAAGGACATCGCCGATTTAACAAGGCAGGAGCTAGCTTTGCAGAGCAGGGGGTCGAATGCAATGCCGGAGATCGATCTGCTGGCGGCAACTGCCGGTGGTGCCCCCAACGTGGTCCGGTTGACAGTCAGCGGCAGTGAGCGACAGGGCGTAAAGGAACTCGACGATAACTACATCGCAATGCCTCTGGGTCTGGCGCAGCAGCTCGTCTACGGTCGCGGGGAACACAAAGTCACCGGCATCGTTCTGCAATTGCGCCGCAGTGAGGACCTATCGACGGCACGCGGGCGCCTTACCACGCTATTTCAGCAAAACCACCTGCCACTGGACGTGCGGGACTTCTCCGAACAGGCTCCGTTTTACGGTCAAGTCGTACGGATGTTTCGATCGATCTTTCTTTTCATCGCCATTGTCATGGGCGTCATCGTGTCATTTGCGGTGATCAACACCATGACGATGAATGTCATGGAACGGACAAACGAGATTGGGGCGGTCCGGGCGCTGGGTCTGCGCCGTGCGGCCATCCGCACGCAGTTCACGATTGAGGGAGCATTGATCGGGGCAATCGGCGCATCGATCGGCGTCGCCCTGGCGTTGGCCGTTGCCGCACTTATCAATCACGCCGGTCTGACCTGGACGCCTCCTGGCAATGCGTCCGAAGTGCCGCTGCGATTGGACGTTGCGGGTCGGCCGCAACTGATGATCGGCGCCTGGATCGGGCTCGCGGCGATCGCGACGCTCTCGGCTCTGCTACCGTCGAACCGTGCCGCACGGTTGCCGGTGGTCGATGCCTTGCGGCACGTGTGAGGTTGCGATGAAACCGAGAACCCGATTTGTTCTGGTGGCTCTGGTGCTTCTTGGCACCAATGCCCATGCCCAGAGTGCGCAGGAAATCGTTGCGGCGACCGACAAAGTGCGAAATCCCGGTCAACCGTTTCGCACGTCGCTCAGGCTAACGGAATATGTTGCTGGCAGCGAGCGAGGCCACGACACTCTGGAAGTCTTCTCCAAGGAAGATCC